>JBCCAW010000133.1:0-12010 GCA_039814655.1 Myxococcota bacterium
CGTCGAAGCGGTCGGCGTAGCATCCCACGAGCGACGCGAGCTCGGAGAGCGCGTCGGGCTGGTCGGCGAGCGTAGTCTCGGCGCAGGGGTGGACATCAGGTGCCCTGTGACCTGCGATAGGCTGTCGGTGAGGTGCCGGTCCAGCGCCGAAAGGCACGGCCGAAGGTGCGCGCATCCGAGTAGCCCAAACGCTCGGCGATGTCCGTGAGGCTGACGTCCGGGTTGCGAAGCGCAAGTTGTGCAACCTCCCGGCGCACCTGCTCCCGAATCCCCGTGAAGCTGGCGTTCCGCGCGCCGAGCCGGCGTTTGAGCGTGCGCGTCGACATGCCGAGTTTCGGGGCCACCTTAGCGAGGGGCGTCGCCGGGCCTTCGGCTTCCAGCGCGCGGCGGACCTGGAGCACCACGTCGGTGCCGCGGCCAAGCTGCTCGAGCTCGCGCTCGCATTGCTCCCGGGCGAGCCGCTCGGCGGCGGGATCGGCGAAGACGACGGGCCGCGATACCACCTCCGGGTGGAAGAGGAGGCGGTGCGCCGGCCGGTCGAAGCGAAAGCTCCGGTTCTCGAGCAGCGGGGCGAAGCGCGCCAGGTAAAGGGGCTCCGGGAGCGCCAGCTCGAGGGTGACTCCCCTGCGTTTTCCGGTGAGCGCGACGCCGATTTCCACGATGCCGAGCAGCAGCGCGAGCACGATCGCGTCCCGGGCGGGGCCGAAGTCGACCCGCTCTTCGACCACGAGACCCGCCGTGCCTTCGACCTCGTGAACGAGGCGGAGGTCGATCGCGGTGGTGCGCGTCGACACGAACTTCGCCCCGAGCGCGAGCGCGTCACCGAGCGTGCTCGCGGTCATTGTGGCGAAGCCGAGCGCGCCGTGGGTCGCAGGGCGCATGGCGAGGCCGTAGTGAATACCGAAGCCCGGCTCGCCAGTCAGCGCGCGCGCCCGTTCGAAGAGCGCGACGAACTCGCCGCTGGGCAAGCGAGCGGCGGGGTCCACGAGGTTCACGTCCTCGAGCCCGAGGGGGGCGAGGAGCGCCGCCCGATCGACCTCCCAGCGGGCGGCGAGCTCCACCGCGTGGTGCGCGTAGATCGCAGGAAAGCTCGCCGCCGCCGAGGGCACGGGCCCTACGCTACCGTGCTGCGTCCGCGCTGGCGACCTCACGCGGGCGCTACGTGGTCCTCCTTCAGGGGCTTCATGGGCCGCCCACGCAGCGCCCGAGCAGGCAGAGCTGGCCCTCGGCGCAGGCCGCGTCGCAGGCGCCGCAGTGGCGAGGGTCGAGCTGGGTCAGGACGCATTCGTCGCCGCAGGCCGTGGTGCCCGGGGCGCAGGTGCACGAGCCGGCGCTGCAGGTGCCGACGCAGACGTTGCCGCAGCCGCCGCAGTTGAAGGGGTCGACGTCCGTCGCTGCGCACACGTCGCGGCAAAGCTCGAAGCCCGGCAGGCAGGTGCAGGTGCCAAGGACGCAGAGGCCGCCGAGCGGGCACTCCACGCCGCAGGCGCCACAGTTCTGCGGGTCGAAGAGCGGCCTGACGCAGGCGCCGTCGCACTCCTCGACGCCGAGGCCCGTGCACCGGGCTTCGCAGCTTCCCGCCTGGCAGACCTCGCCTTCGGCGCAGGCGTTGTCGCAGGCGCCGCAGTTCGCGGGGTCGCTTTCCGTGTCGGTGCATTCCGCGCCGCAGAAGCGCACGCTCTCGCCGAGTCCCCCGCCCGGGCAGCCGCAGAAGCCGGCGAGGCAAAGTTGACCTTCGGCGCAGGCGTTGTCGCAGGCGCCGCAGTTCCGGGGGTCCACGAGCAGGCTGGTACAGCCGCCGTCGCAGACGTCGAGGCCGGCGACGCACGCCTCCTGGCAGCTGCCAAAGCTGCAGACCTCCTCGGCTCCGCAGGCGTTGCCGCAGGCGCCGCAGTTCGCGGGGTCGTCCAGGAGCACCGTGCACTCCCCGGCGCAGGACGTCGTCGCGAAGGGGCACGCGCAGCGGCCCCCCTCACAGAGCACGCCGTCTTCGCAGCTCACGCCGCATGCGCCGCAGTTCGCCGGATCCGTCGCCGGGTCGACACAGGCCGCGTCGCAGGAGAGCTGCCCCTCGGCGCACTCGGGTCCTGCGTCGGGCTCCGCGGCATCGAAGGCCGCGTCCTCCGTGGGCATGTCGGGCAGCGACATGTCGGGCGCCGGCATGTCGGGCGCCGGCATGTCGGGCGCCGCCATGTCGGGCGCTGGCATTTGCAGGTCCGGCGGCATGTCCATCGCGGAATCCGCGCCCGCATCGGGCGACCCCAATCCCGGAGCGACGGATTCCGTGCTGCAGGCGAGCACGCCAACGACGAGGACACAGAGCAAAGAAGTGAAGACCGAAGGGCGCAGACGTGTCATGTCGCACCCTGACCAGCCGTGCGAGCTCCGCGGAGGCCGAGTAGGCCAAAGATGCAGCCGGCGAGGCCATCGGGCCGGGGTGCTTGAGGGGCGCGGAGCGGGAAGCGGTGCTTCGACCGAGTACAACGGCCCGGGTTCGGTGGGCATCGTGCGCTTGCATTGAGGCGAGAGAGTTTAGATCTGTTCCAGAAGTGTACCAGGCACTGTATCCGGGCACTTATCGAGCGACTCCATGGACCATAGTCAGCATGAAACCTCCCGACTTTGCGTAATCCAACGCTTCACGGGAGAGCACGATGTCCGCGGAGCCGTTCAGCCTCCAAATCACCGACGGGCGATAACCCTAGGGGCCGGTCGGGGGCCCGGCACGTCGGGCAAGGCGAATGTCGCATCGGGCGAGTGCGGCGGGTCACGCGCCTCCGCATCTTCTCCCCACGTTAGGCGTCCTTCGACGCGCCCCACCCCGGAGAGAAGAACACCATGGTCACCAAGCGCGACGCTCCCCTTACCCACTCCAAGAAGAAGATCCTCTTCATCGTCTCGAACCCCGCAACCCTGCACGGGTTTCCGGTCGGCTTCTTTGCCGAGGAGATGACCCGCCCCTTCTTCGACTTCATCCACGCCGGCTACGAGGTCGATCTCGTCTCGCCCAAGGGCGGGAAGGTCGAGTTCGACGGCTTCTCCGACCCGGAGAACGAGATGACGCAGTACCCCAACGACCTCGTCACGCTCGGGTTCAAGCACCACGCGACCTACGGCAAGCTGATGGAGAATACCAAGCCCATCTCCGAGGTCGACGCGGGCAGCTACGACGCGGTGTGTGTCGCCGGGGGCGGGGGGCCGCTGATCACCTTCAAGGACGACGCCGAGCTCCATCAGCTGATCGCCAACTTCTACGAGGCCGGCAAGGTGGTGGGCCTCATCTGCCACGGCACCTGCCTCATGCTCTGGACCAAGCTCAGCGATGGGTCCCTCATGGCCGACGGCAAGACATGGACCGGCTACCCCGACAGCGAAGAGAACATGATGAACGAGGCCCTCGGGATGACGATCAACGAGCTCACCATCGAGTCCGAGGCCAAGAAGAACCCGAAGACGACCTTCACGTCCGCAGGGCCTCTGATGCCCTTCGCGGTCCGCGACGGGAACATCGTCACCGGCCAGCAGCAGCACAGCACCGCGCTCTTCTCTCAGTTAGTGATCGAGGCACTCGACGAAGCGAGCTGAGCGCGTCCGCATCGATGGCCTAGACTCTTCATCATGTCTTCGTCGCCCTCCGAGCTCGTTCACGTCGGCAGTGCCTGGCGCATGCTCCTGCACGACGTGGGGGTGGATGAAATCGCTGTGCTTCGGCGCGCCGGTCTCCCCTCGGAGACGTTTCGCGGAGACGGGACGCGCATCTCCCTCGACGACTTCTTCGCCCTGCACGAGGCCGTCGAAGAAGAGGCCGGCGATCCAGAGATCCCCCTGCGCGCCGGCAAGGCCGTCTCCGTCGAGCTTTTCGACCCGGCGCTCTTCTCGGCAATCTGCTCGCCCGACATGAACACCGCGGCCCGGCGTCTGGGCCAGTTCAAACGCACGGTGGGGGCGTTCACCCTCGATGTGGAGGTCGGCGACCGCGTCACCGTCCTCCACTATCGGTGCAAGGCTCGGCCCGAGTTGCCCCGAGGGCACGGGCTCACAGAGCTCGTGTTCTTGGTCGCCTTCGCCCGACGCGCGACGCGGCACGAGATCGTTCCCCACCGCATCACCGTCCAGCGCGCGCCCGACGACACGACGCCCTACGCCGACTACTTCGGGTGTGCGGTGGAGGTGGGGGACGGCTGGCGCGTGAGCTTCGAGGCCCGGGACACGCAGCGCCCGTTTCTCACCCACAACGCCCGCATGTGGGAGGCCTTCGAGCCTGGCTTGCGCCGACGCATGTCGGAAGCGGACGAGGCCCGGACCATGCGGGCGCAGGTCGAAGCGGCCTTGTTCGAGCTGCTTCCGAGCGGCCGGACGCGGCTGACCGATCTCGCGACGGAGGTCGGGGTGGGAAGCCGCACCCTGCAGCGCCGCCTCGCCGCCGAAGGCACCTCGTGGCTCGAGATGCTCAACAAGACGCGGGAGCGCCTCGCCCGGTACTACTTGGCGAACACCGAGATGTCCCCGACCGAGGTCAGCTTCCTCCTGGGCTTCGAGGACGCGAACTCGCTCTTTCGCGCCTTCAACCGCTGGACGGGGACCACGCCCGAATCCTGGCGCAGCCAGGCCCGCGGCGGATAGGCCGGACAAAGGTCCTCTTGGCGTCGGGGGGCTCTAGCCCGGCGATAGTCAGCATGAACCCGCCCGACGATACGCAACATACGTTGTGCGAAGTACGGGCCGCCCTGTTGGAGGAGCGCGGAGCGCGGAGGGGACGGACCCGACCAAGGGAACTAACGCGGCGAATAGCCGAGTGAATTCGCGGGCGATAGTTCCGTTTGTCGGGTCCGTCCCCTCGAGCCACTTGAAGCGCTGACGGACTCGCGCAGGCCCGCTCGGCATGGCGCCGCGGGCCTGAGCGTCCCCAGGGACTAAGACGTCGTGAGGCTGTCCTGGATCGCCTTGATCGCGACGGCGTGGATGCGATCGGAGAGGTCGTCACCGTCGGTCGCCGTGCCGAGGATCGCCGCGCCAACGCTCAAGACCGTCAAGAGCAGCGCGTCGTCCTCGGAGGTGACCTTGCCGAGACGCTCGGCCAACGCACCGATCTGGTGCGTGTACAGTGCGCTGCGCTTGCTGGCGCCGCGCTTCGCGTCGATCGGGTGCGCGACGAGCGGGCATTGAATCAGTGCGTCGCGGTGCGCCGGATCGAGGTAGCGGGACAGGGCCTCACCCACGCCTGAGCGCGGTGCCTCGCTGGCGATGGCCGCGTCGAGCTCGGCGATGAGGCCCGCCTCGATGCGCAGGACCTCGCTGACCAGGGCTTCCTTCGACGCGAAGTGGGCGTAAAAGCCGCCGCGGGTGAGCCCCGCCGCCTTCATCAACTTGTCGATGGAGATGCCGTCGAAGCCGTTCTCGCGGAAGAGGCGTCGGGCCGTTTCGACCAGGTGCGCCCGCGTCTTGGCTTTGTGGTTCGGGGGGTAGCGACTCATGGCTTGACAATAGCATGTCGATCGACATATTCATTTAATGTCGACCGACATACAATCTGCTTTCCGGTCTCGAGACGCTCGAGAGGCCCGCGATATGCAGACCTCAGCCCTGGAGACGCTCATGACGATTGGACGCCCGGCACCACTCGGATTCCTCTTGATTACGATCATCGCCTGCCACAACTGCACGAGCGACGACGCTCCCGCGGTGTGCGCAGTCGACGAGATCGTCCTCGCCGCGGCCGATTCCGCGATGCACCCCGAAGGCATCGCTGCAACGAGCGACGGAACGCTCTACGTCAGCGGATTTCTCGACCGCTCCATCGTACGGGTGACGCCCTGTGGAGACGGCCCCGAGCGGTTCGTCGCCGCGGGCGCCCTGGGCAACGTCGCCGGACTGCTCGTGGATGAAGCTGAGGGCGTGCTGTGGGCCTGTCACAGCGACTTTGGCCAGATGCCGCCGAACCCACGGGTGAGCCGCATCGACCTCGCGAGCGGCAAGATCCTGGCCACCCACGCCTTTCCTGCTGGCAGCGGAATCTGCAACGACCTGACGCGCGACGGCGCAGGACACCTCTACCTCACCGACTCCTTCGCCAATCGCATCGTGCGCATCGCGGCCGACGATCTCGCGCGAGACGGCGAGCTGACCGACACCGCGACGATGTGGAGCGCCGATTCCGCCTTCGGCACGCTCGCGCCGATGACGTTCGGGCTAAACGGGATCGCTTGGGCGGGCGGCAGCGATCTCTACGTGGTCGCCTACCACGGCAACGCCCCAGCCACGCAGGGAGACCCCTTGCTCCCGAGCCAGCTCTACCGCGTCCCGATGCAGGCCGACGGCAGCGCAGGCGCCGCCGTCGTGGTCGGCACGATCCCCTTCGGCGACGGTCTCGAGCACCTCGACGGCACGCGCTTTCTCGTCAACGAGCAATCGTCGACCGTCTCGATTCTGGACCTGGCCGACGGCGGTGTCCGTTTGACGCCGGTCGCTTCGGGGCTCGACTTCTCCACGACCTCGGCGCTCGTCGGCGACGCCTTCTGGGTGGTCGAAGGCCAGCTCGACCATTTCCTGGACCCGTCGCTGGGGCCGGCGACGGAGCCGTTCCGCCTGCGCCGCTTCGATCTGCCCTGAGGACGACCATGACGAACTTCCTTTCGAACCTCGCAGCATCACCGTCCACGACGCCGGCGCCGCTCGCACCAGAACTCCTGTGGCTTGGGCTCGTCTCGATCCTGACGGGCCTGCTGTGGACTCCGTACATCCTCAACCGCATGCGCGAGCATGGTGCTTGGCCGGCGATCCACAACTCCGAGCACGACCCGCGCCCGCGAACCCCGTGGGCCGACCGCCTGCAATACGCGCACGAGAACGCGGTCGAGAACTTGGTGGTCTTCGCCGCCCTGGCCCTCGCGGTGGTGGTCGCCGAACGCGGCAGCCCGGCGACCGCGGCAGCCGCCGCCACCTACTTCTGCGCCCGCTTGGCGCACGTCGTCATCTACACGTTGGGTGTCCCGGTGCTGCGGACGGTGGCCTTCATGACGGGCGTCGTTGCGCAGGGCGTTCTCGCCGTGGCGTTGCTCAGTTGAGTCGTGGCCGAAGGCGGCAGCGCGGAGCGCGGAGGGGCAGCGCGGAGCGCGGAGGGGCAGCGCGGAGGCGGAGGGGACGGACCCGACCAAGGGAACTAACGCGGCGAATAGCCGAGTGAATTCGTGGGCGTTAGTTCCGTTTGTCGGTCCGTCCCCTCGAGCCTCGCCGCCCTCGAGCCTCGCCGCCCGCCGGAAGCCTCCGGCCGTTCGGGCGTACGCTAGGTCACACCATGACCCGCACGCGCACCGAACACTGCCGGCTCTGCGGAGCTCCCCTGCCCGAGGTCGCGGCCGTCGTCGTCACCTGCGTTTATTGCGGCGCCGAGAACCGCCTCGTCGCCAAGGAGGTCGAAGCCGCCCAGGCCGCGCACGTGCGCATGACGGCCGCCGCCGAAGAAGCCCGCGCGCTCGCCGCGGAGGTGGACGAGCGCGCCAAGGCCGTGCAAGCCCAATACGAAGCGGCGCTCATCGCCAACGCCGAGGAGCCCACCGAAGCCGGCTTCCAGCAGGTCTCCCGGCTTTTCGAAACGCTCTTTCGCCTCCGTCAGGCCCCGAGCCGCCACGTCGCCCAGGCCATGGGCGACGCCGGTGTGCCCCTGCTCGCTCAGCTCGAAGAGGCCATGACCCGCGCCGTCGCCGAAGCCGACGCGGCCTACCGCGCGCGGCTGGCCCGCCACGGATGACGGACCCCGCCAGCGAACCCAAAGAGGGAGGTGTTCTCGGGTCTCCCGGAGCGCTTCTTCCCCATCATCACTGGGGCCGACGCGTTCTACGTCGCCTCGTACGCCGACCTCGAAGGGGGCCGCCAAGTGGACGTCTCGCACCGCGGAGGCCGTCCCGGCTTCATCAACGTGGCCGACGACGGCACGCTCACGGTGCCCGACTTCAAGGGCAACGACGTCTTCAACACGCTGGGAAACTTCACGGAGAACCCGCGGGGTGGGCTCGTTTTCATCGATTGAGAGACGGGCGACCTGCTCCAGCTTACCGGGACCGTCGAGGTCCTCCTCGATGACCCGGCCATCGCCCATTTCACCCGGGTGCAGCGGTTCTGGCGCGTTCACCCGACCCGTACGGTCTACCGACCGGGAGCGATCGATCTGCGCACGACCCGGATGGACTTCGCTGCCGATGTCGTACGCACTGGGACCTGGGACGGTCGAACACGATGAGTCGCGTCGCGTGGCGCAGCGTGCAGATTCGCCCTCGTAGAACTTCGGGTCAATCGCAGACGGGCTCGGGCCCCATCGGCGAGAGCTCCAAAATGGAGCCGTCAATGCCGAGGTAGAACAGGACGCCGTCGAAGCCAGGCGTGACGGGGCCGCCGTAGTGCATGGCGGGGAGAGCATCGCTCCGTGCGAGCTCGTCGCCTGTTGCCGCCGAGCGCCACACGACCTCTTCTTGGTAGTCGTAGTTTCCCATGATGAAGCCCCTCGGTGACTCGGGGGCATCGGTCCCCACGAGCACCCGCTCCTCGGGCGGGCCGATGAGCGTGACGTGCTGAATCGTGGACTGCTGGATCATCCAGTTTTCGGAGAGCGTCACGGCGCTTTCATCGAAGTCTAGCCGCGTGATGTGTCCCGCCCCGCCGTCTTGGGCGTAGATCGCCATCGAGACCGGGTCGGCCGTGAGCGACGATGGGGTAAAGCTCGCCAGCTCGGGGGCTGGGAGGTCGAAGGTTGCGGAGATGACGTCGTCGGCCTGAGAGACGACGTGCACCGTCATCGCCGACCGAGCCGGGGTGCCGTTCGTTTGGAAGGCCACCCAGTCGCCGAGCACCACCACGGACGAGGAACCGCTCTGCCCGTCGGTGAGGAACCCACTCAGCCGCCAATCCTCATCGAGGATGAGCTCGCTTCCGCTCAGACGTAGCCTAAACACGTCGTCTGCGCCATTGAGGTAGAGGTACGTCTCTCCTGAGTATTGGGCAACCGCGGGCCGTCCCGTCGCTACCGCGGGGAGATCGACCGCCGAGAGAACAGCCAACGTGTCGGGATCGAGGGTGATGATGGCGGAGGGAGGCTGTGGGTTGTCTTCGGAGACACAGTTGATGATGGCGTCAGTGCCCGACTCTTCGCATCCCGCGGGACGGCCATAGGACTTGCCCACGATGAGACCGTTAGGGGCGATGGTGAACCCGTTATAGACGGTGTCGCGCGCCTCGCTGCCAGCAGGTGGAGGGAGGTCGGCACGGGCCACGATCGCGCCCGTGGCCGCGTCGAGCCGGACGAGTGTTCTCGCGTGCACCGCGTACACGTCGCCGTTGCCGTGGACTGCGACGAGCCCTACCCAGTTGAAGTTGTCTTCCAGTACGGGGATGTCAGTGCGCCAGACGGGCTCTTGCGTTTCGACATCGATCTTCACGATGTACGGCACGGGATCCGTGACGTAGAGGAAGGCTTCGTCGCGTTCGCGGGTGACGATATTGTAAGGATTTTCGTATGTACACGGGTAGCGGCTCGAGGTGACGGAGACCTCGCTCCCATCGGTCGCGCCGTAGAAATCGGCACGGTGGACGTGGGTCCGCTCCATGTCGGCGTACTCAAAGGGGCTGACCGTGTCGTAAAAGGCGGATGATGTGGGACCCGTCTCGAGGGAGGACGAGATGGGGTATGCGGCGGCTGGGTCCACGCAAGTGGGTGCATCCGCGACACTCTCCGCGTCGTCCTCGCTGCAGGCCGCAGCGCCTCCCGCCCACAGGAGAAGCGCCATTGTCAAGTGGATGAAGCGTTCGTTGCTCATCATCATCATCAAGGTCGTGGCCGGGTTGGAGTGGAGACCTGCATGGCCGCCTCACCTCAGCTTGGACGCCACGATGGAGCCGTGTTGTTGAGCGAATTTGGAGCGCTAAAAAAGCCTCATGCCGCGCGTTCCTCGAGTTCCTCGTGGGCGCGGCCGGAAGCGATGCACCAGGGGCAAATGCGGGCGACGTACGCCTCCTCGGCGTGGACCGGACCCACGTAGACGTATCCGCGAGCCTCCCTGATGGACCATCGCGCCCCGAAGACGCCACAGCGGAGAGTTCGTGCGTCGCGCTATGCTCACGACATGAGTTCCGCGGATCCCGAGCTGGCGCGTCGCGCCGAAGCACGTCGCCGTCGCGGCATGAGCGGCGACGTGATCGCGCCGGGCGATCCCGAGCCCGACCTCTACGCGGGTCTCTCGCCCGTCGAGCGATGGGCGGCGCTGAGTGAGCTGAACGAACGCCTCGCCCGCGTGGCAGGCGAGGCTCGCCCCATCCCCCCGCGGCACGAATGGCCGGGGGAAGTCTTCAGGTTGCCGTGGGCCTCGAAGGACTGAACCGCGACCTCGCCGACCTCTTGCTCCTGCTCGACGAATACGGAGCGGACTTCGTCGTCATCGGTGGTTGGGCGCTGGCGGTTCACGGTCACCTGCGGGGTACCGACGACTTGGACGTCTTCGTTCGTGCCACACCGGAGAACGCCAGCCGCGTGTACGCCGCCCTCGTGTCCTTTGGCGCTCCCGTGCGGGCTCACGAGGTCGGGGCCGACCTCTTCGCGTCGCCCGGGTACGGCTATCGCTTCGGCATCAAGCCTCAGCTCGCCGAGATCCTCACCTCCATCGACGGGGCGGACTTCGACACCGTCGTCCGCGACGCGATCGTGGTCGACCTCGAGGGTCGGAGCATCCGTGTCGCCAGCAAGCGTTCGCTGCTCCTGACGAAGCGCGCGAGACCCATCTGGCTTGGTGGGACGAGGCAGCTCACGCTCCACGACGGGGCGCCGGGCCTTCGATGAGCACGGCGCTCGGTGACGGCAGGGCGATCCTCACGTCCTCGCCCCACCCCGTGGCCACGACGACCTCGTCGTCTTCGGCCGCGGAGAGTCGAGGCCAGCAATCGGGCTCCTGCCGCTCGACGAATCCGGCGGGCATTCGCACGTGCATCACGCACTCGTGCGTCGCCCCCGTCGCAAGCTCTCGCACGTGGAGGCAGCCCCACTCGACGCGATGAGCACGGCTGGTCCGTGCATCCGGCGGCAACTCGCCGCGGTGGATACACGCTGCGTGACTCTCGACGACGAGCCCCGGGTTGATGGCCCAGGCGGTCACAAACCTGGTCTCTGGAGTTGACCGGATTCAGTAGACAGGGGGTCGTTGGTCATGCGGCCTTCGCCGCGGCGTAGTAGTCGCGCTCGAAGCGCGCCGGTGACACGTATCCGATGGCTGAATGCCGCCGCTTCACGTTGCATGCCCGCGACGACGAGCGTCTGCGAACGAAGGTGCGCGCCGCGCATACGCGAAGCCGGAGGAACTACGGGAGCCCGCGCATCCATGCGGAGCTCCGAGAGGATGGCGAGCGAACGAGCCGGAAGCGCGTCGCGCGCCTCATGCGGGAGGAGAGCCTCCGAGGCCTGCAGCGTCGACGGTTTCGGCGCACGACGGACTCGAGACACGGGCTGCCGGTTGCGCCTGACCGCCTCGCTCGGGACTTCACGGCGAGCCGCCCCGATTCCAAATGGGTGGGCGACATCACCTACGTCTGGACCGCCGAAGGCTGGTGCTACCTGGCCGTGCTCCTCGACGTGTTCTCGCGTCGCGTCGTCGGCTGGGCCCTGCGCGACACCCTCGGCCGCGAGCTCGCGTTGAGCGCGCTCCACAAGGCTCTCCTCATGCGCGGCGTGCCGTCCGGGCAGCTCGTCCATCACACCGACCGCGGCTCCCAGTACGCCAGCTCTGAGTACCGACGAAGGCTTGCCGCCAGCGGGCTTCTCCAAAGCATGAGTCGGCCGGCCGACTGCTACGACAACGCCATGGCCGAGAGCTTCTTTGCGACGATCAAGAAGGAATGTATTCACCGGACTTCATTCGCGACCCGCACCGAAGCCTACGACGCCATTGCGGACTGCATCGAGAACTTCTACAACGTGGAGCGGCGGCATTCAGCCATCGGATACGTGTCACCGGCGCGCTTCGAGCGCGACTAC
>JBCCAW010000057.1:0-16799 GCA_039814655.1 Myxococcota bacterium
CGGGCCGGGCGATGCGGCGCCGGCGGAGCTCCTGAGCGCGGCCGGCCGCGCGACGGCGGTCGGCCTGCCCGAGGGCGTCCGCGACGCGCCGGTGGTGCTCCCGCTCCGCGACGGGGCCTATGTGCTTGGCGGCACCGACGCGGCCGGCGTGGCCCGGACCGACGGGCTCCGCGTTGCCGGCTGCCCCGAGGCCTGCGCATTGCTGCCCGGCCCGCGCTGGGAGACGGCCCGCGCCGGCGTGGGCGTGGCGCCGGAGCTTGGCCTCATCGCCGGCGGAGCCCCGGGGGACCCGAACGCGGTGCGCGTCGAAGCCGTGGAGGCGGAGGAGGTGGTGCTCCGGCATACGCTCGTGCACGGCCGCGAGCGCCCGGGGCTGGTGGCCCTCGCGGACGACGTGCTCCTCGTGCTCGGTGGCCGGGACGCGGCGGGGCCTCGGGACGACGTCGAGATCTGCGTCGGCGCCGGGCCCTGAGGGCCCAACGCGAAGCTCGCGGGCACGGGGCCCGCGGCGGCTCATTCGCGGAGCAGCGTGGCCGTGAACCCGAAGTGCCGCGCCGCGTCCTCTTCCGTCCGGAGCTGAAACACGACGCGGCGCGGGGCCGACGCTTCGGGCAGCTCGAAGGCGAAGGTCGCGTAGCCCGGGCGCGATCCCGTGGCGAGCGATCCCACGGGGACGCCGTCCACGAGAACGCGCAGCTCCACGTCGGCGCCTGAGCGGCCGGACTGACCGCTGTCGGCGACGCCGGCGAAGCCGCGGAGCGTGGTGCCGCCGGCCGGGACGTCTTCGTAGCCGATCTCGATAACCTGACCTTCGACGGGATGGGCGTGGAGACAGGGCTGCGTCCGTCCCTCGAAGGCGTACTCGAGGGGCTCGACGCGAGCCCAGGGCGCATGCGGGCAGGTGAAGCCACGGCCGTCCCAGCCGGTGCAGGGCGCCGCCTGGTCGCCGTCGATCTGGCGCACGCGCGCGTGATGCACGTTCTCGAAGAAGGAGTAAACGACCTCCTCGGCGGCGCCGGGGTGTTCGTAGAGGCCCCATGGCCCCGCTTCGTGTACCAGGCGCAGCTGGCCCTCGTCCGCGCCGAGGCGCCGGGGTAGCGAAGAGACCTGCCCCCGGACCAGCACGTAGTCATAGAACGCGCCGTAAATGTCGAAGCGGAAGCGGTCCGGTTCCCACTCCGCGCGGCGCCCGGGGTAGGGGCTGGTGCCGAGGGTCCGCAGCTGAACGGGGATCGTCGGGTTGATGATGAAGGTGAAGCCGACGAGGCCCCCGGGGTCCGCCATGTAGTAGGCCGGCCAGTGGAGGAACACGGCCTGGGACATCTCCCGGGAGCCGGCCTGCTGCATCACGCCGTAGAGGCGCCGCCCGGGTTGGGCGTGCGCCATCACCTCCGCGAAGCCATCGGTCTCCTTCTGAAAGGCGACGAAGCGCGCGTGGTTCGTGGCCGCGGTGTAGGCGACCAGCGCGACGAGGGGCACCCCGACCAGCGCGTTCCAGCGCTCTCGCTCGAAGAGCGGCGGCGCCAGCAGGAGCGCGGCCAGAGCCGCCAGCACCACGACGCGCGGGGAGATGGCCCAGATGGTGTTCGCCATCATGGGCATGGCGAAGTAGAGGCCGGCGAAGAGCGCGAAGAGGAGCCAGCCGGTCGCCAGCCCGGCGCGCGGTCCTGGCCGCGCCTCGGCCCTTCGGCGCACCAGGAGACCGAGGCCGAGCGCGATCAGCGCGGCCACGGCCGCGGCGTAGCCTTGGGCGATCCACAGGTCCGCGTCGTCACGGAAGGCCTCGTTGAAGTCCCCGGCGAGGGCGCGAACCTTCGCCCCGAGCGGGCGGTAGTCCACATCGGCGCCACCGGCCGCGCTCGGGCTCTGAATCTGGAGCGTACCGGCGCCGAGCCGGTCCGTGTGGTCCGCCGCGAACTGCCCGACGAACCAGACGGCGAAGAGGCCGAGGGAGGGGAGCACGGCGACGACGAGGCGCGCGAGGGTGGTGCGCCGGCGCCGGAGCAGCGTGAGCACGGCCCAGAGGCCGCCCACGGCGACGAACCAGCCGTAGGCCATCGCGTGGGTGAAAAAGAGGAGCGCCGCGAGCAGGGCCAGCGCCAGCAGCGTCGCGCGCGTCGGGTCCCGGGCCCCACGCACGAGGAGCGCGAGGCACGCGAAGCCGAGCGGGAGCGCGAGCACGAAGGCGACGAACCCCATGTAGAGGGGCCAGCACCAGCCGGCGACGAAGGCGAGCAGCGCAGGCCAGGGGACCTGGCCGAGCTCGCGCAGGAGCCAGGCGAGGGACGCGGGCAGGCCCAAGAAGTACGCACTCAGGAGCACCTTCAGGGCCGCGCTCGCGCCGAGGAGCGGCGTGAGGAGCGCGCCGAGCCCGTAGAGCGTCAGGTAGGAGGTGATGGCGAGGTAGGGGGCGTAGTGCGCGTGGGTGCCGCTCGACGCGTCGAAGGCGTTCGCGACCACGGACACCAGCCCCACGTGCTGGGGCCAGTCCAGGAGCGGGAGGTAGGTCACGTCCCAGAGGACGAAGAGGTTCATCGCGGAGCAGGCCGCGAAGGCGAGGGCGAAGAGCCGGTGGCGCTTCAGCGCCTCGAGGCGCGCTCGCATCGCAGGACGGCGCCTCGGGGCGCGCGCCCCGGGGCCCACGGCGCGGGCGGCGTCCGGTTCGGTGGTGTCGGGCACGATCGTGCTCGCGAGAATGGCCAACACGCCGCGCCCGCGCGACGCCTTTCTTTCGCCGGATGCGGACCCGTGGCGCCTTCCGCTACTCCGGGAGCGAGAAGTCCAGCGGAGGCGCCGTTTCGCAGGGGTCCGTGAAGGTGCCGAGGGTCACCTCGACGAAGGCCTCCGGCGGGTCCGTGAGCGTGGTGCGAACGAGGTAGCGGTCCGATCCGCCGCTCACCGTTCGAATCGTCTCGGTCTCGACGGCGACGACGCCATCGAAGGCGTTCCAGAGCTGGAGTCGATCGCCGGCTATGCTCCGCGCCGGTCGGTTGCAGCTCTCCGCCATCGGCGAGGTGTCAGAGGCGCCGCCAGAGAACTCGTATTCGGAACGTTCGCCGGCACTGAAGATCACGACCCTGCCGGGAGCGGCCGAGGAGAAGTCTTCGCGCGCGCCGGTGCAGAGCGCCGCGAGCTCCGTCGCCGTCGGATCGGCGGAGAGGGTGCCGTCGTTGCAGCGGAGCCACGTTCCCCGCAGCCCCAGGGCGACGTCGCTGGGGCCCGGAAACGGCGGGAAGCTCACCGAGCCCGTCGCGCACACGCCGTCGACGCCGACGGACACGCTGCAGGGGCGCACGGCCGAGGCGACATCCCCGCCGACAAGCTCGAGCACGGGGACTACGGGGGCCCCGTCGACGCGCACGTAGAGGAAGCGCCGGCCGCCCTCTTCCACGAAGTCGTACCCGCCCACACCAAGGCGATCGCGGTTGCAGGAGTGGATCCCAACGCGCCCGGAGGCCGCGTCGAAGGACGTGCTGAAACGGTCCTCGCAGATCCCCTCGTTGACCGTGTGCCACACGCTCGCCTGCACGGCGATCTCGCCCAGGGTGCTCCCGGCGCAGGCCGTCGCGAAGTCGAACTCCGGGGCGTCGAAGTCGGCCACGGGTACCTCCCCGCACACGCGCGTGAGCCCACCGAGGGCGCCCGCCGAGCCGAGGTCGAAGGGCACGGCGCAACCGCTCGCGCAGTCGGTCGCGAAGTCCTCGGGCGGCGCCGCATCGCAGCCCTCGTCGACGTCGCCGTCGCAGTCGTCGTCCCGGCCGTTCTCGCAGAGCTCCGCCGCACCGGGGAACGCGCCGGGATCCCCGTCATCGCAATCCCCCCCGGCCCCGGCGCAGGCCGCGTCGGGCACGCCGTCGCCGTCGTCGTCCTCGAAGTCGTTGATGGCGACGACGAAGTCCGCCCGCCCGTCGCAGTCGTCGTCCCGGCCGTTGCAGCGCTCTTCGGCGACGGGGCTGATGGCCGAGGACGTGTCGTCGCAGTCGTTGCCGATCAGGCTGTGGCCGTCGACGACGCTGCTCGAGAGCACGGTCTCGCCCGTCGGGTCGCCGTAGCGGTCTCCGTCGGCGTCCGGGAACCAGAGCACCGCGCGCGGGTCCTCGTCGATGCGGTCGTCGCAGTCGTTGTCTGCGCCGTCCGAGACCTCGAACTGCGGCCCGTTGATGAAGGGGTCCGTGTCGTCGCAGTCGAGGGAGGACGCGCTCGTCCCCGGGAGCCCCGGGCACGCGGAGATCGGTCGCTCGGGATCACCGTGGAGGTCCCGGTCCGCGTCGATGAAGACCGACTGCAGCAGCCCCTCGTCGACGGTGCCGTTGCAATCGTTGTCGAGCTCGTCGCAGACCTCCGGGACCGCGGGGTTCGTCCCCGCGCGCGCGTCGTCGCAATCCCGGCCGCAGGTGCTGCCGTTGCAGCAGGCCTGGTCGAAGAAGCCGTCCCCATCGACGTCCCGGGCACCGAAGGTCGTCGGGTCGCAGTCTTCGTCGCGGCCCGCCGCGTCGCAGACCTCCGTGGCGCCGGGGAAGACGTCCGCGTCGGTGTCGTCGCAATCGGTGCCGCCGCAGGCCGCGTCCTCGGCCCCGTCCCCATCGGCGTCCACGCAGCTCGAGGTGCACTCGTCTCGGTCCTCGTCGCAGGCGCCCTCGTCGCAGGGCGCGGGCCCCGCGGCGCAGCCCCGGACGTCCGAAGCCGGGCCTCCCGGCATGCACACCTCGGCGCCGTTGCAGTAGCGGCCGTCGTCGCAGTCCCCGGGCCCGGTACAAAGCCCCGGGCCTGCATCGATCGGGTCGCCTCCGTCCCCGGAGCTTCCGCAGGCCACGAGCACACACGCGAGCGCGAAGCGGGTCGAGAGCGCCATGGTTTGGGTTACCACGGCCGCGTGGCCCAGGACATAGCCCGCGGCTCGGCCCTGGAAGGCGCCACACCGTCGCCTTGAGGGGGGCCGTTGACGGAACTGCGGCCCCGGGCGAAGTTCGGACGTGACGACGGCGGCACCGGCGTCGCACGCCTGCGGCGTTTCGGGGCGAGGGAATGCGGCGACTCGGGAAGTACGAACTCGAAAGCGAGATCGGCCACGGCGGGATGGCCACGGTGTACCGCGCGCAGGACACGGTCCTCGAGCGCGCCGTGGCCGTGAAGGTGTTGCACCCGCACCTCCGCAAGTCATCGGAGGCCCGGGAGCGCTTCACGCGCGAAGCCCGCAGCGTCGCGCGGCTCCGCCACCCGCACATCATGGAGATCCATGACTTCGCCGGGGAGGACGCGGAAGAGAGCTACCTCGTCGCGGAGCTGCTCACGGGACCGACCTTCCGCGAGCTCGTCGACGCGCACCGCATCCCCGCGGAAGCCGCCGTGGCCCTCGCGCTGCCCGTGGCCGAGGCCCTCGCCGCAGCCCACGAAGCGGGAATCGTGCACCGGGACGTGAAGCCGGAGAACGTGCTCCTCCACGAGGGGCGCACCGTGAAGCTCACGGATTTCGGCATCGCGCAGATGGTCGACGCGCAGAGCTTCACGCACACGGGGCAGATCCTCGGCTCGCCGGGGCACATGGCGCCGGAGCAGATCGAGACCGGCGAGGTCGACGCGCGCTCGGACGTCTTCGCCCTCGGTACCGTTCTCTTCCTGCTGGCCACGGGCACGCTGCCCTTCCAGGGCAAGAACGCGCACCAGGTACTCAAGCAGGTGGTCGACTGCGCCTACCCGGACCCGCTCCGCTTGCGCCCGAGCATCGGCAAGGAGCTGGCGCAGATCCTCCAGCGCGCCATGGCCAAGGCGCCGGCGGACCGCTTTGAGAGCGCCGGCGAGTTCGCCGAGGCCCTGAGGACCTTCCTGGTCGACCACGGGGTCGACGACCCCGCGGAACTCCTCGAGGCCTTCCTCGCCGATCCGGAGGGCGAGGCCGCGGCCCTCGAGGCTCGCGTGCTGGCGCGTCTCGAAGACCGCGCCGACGCGGCGCTCGCGGCAGGGGACCGGGGCCTCGCCCTCGTGCTCTACGACCGCGTTCTCGCCCTCGACGAAGAGCACGAGGGGGCGCTGGCCGCCGTGCAGCGCTTGGCCCACACGCCGGCGCGCTGGCCCCGCGTGCTCGCGGCGGTCGCGGCGCTGCTCGGCGTCACCGCCGCGGGTGCGGCGGCGCTCGGGCGGGGAGAGCCTTCGCCGGAGCCCAGCGAGTCCCCCGGGGAAGCGCCGGCCGTCGCGGCTGCGGCCGAGACCTCCGCGGCGAACCGCATCGAGGCGCCGAGGCTCGAGCCCGCTCCCGACGATCCCCCCGCACCCTCCACCGCCGTCACTCCGGTGCTCGCCGAGCCCGTCAGGCGCCGCCCCGTCGTGCGTCGTCCGCCGCTGCTCCGGCCCGGGGAGCGGCGCGTGGTGCGTCTTCGGCCCCAGCCGCAGAACGTGCGCATCAGCATCGACGGCGCAGAGGCCCGGCCCTTCGGCCCGGACTTCACGCAGGTGGAGCTCGTGCCCGGGCGCCACGTGGTCCGGGTCACCGGAAGCTGCTGCCAGCCCCTCGAGCGCCAGCTGGTGGTGAGCCGCGAGGCGGACCCGCTCGAGCTGCCCTTGCCGCTCTCGTACAACGACGCGCGGCTTCTCGTGCGCGTGCTCGACGCGCCGCCCGGCGCGCGCGTCGGGGTCAAGACCGGCGGCGGGCGTGTGCTCCTGGAGCAGGGCCAGGTGAACGAGATCCTCCTCGTGCCCGTGGGTCGCGAGCGTGCCCCGCGGGCCACGGTGACCGTGACGGCCCCGGGCTACCGGGCCCATACGACCGCGGTTCGCCTGACCTCGGGCGGCTCGACCTATCGCCTCGTGGCCGAACTCGAGCCCGCCCCGGTCGCAGACGGTACCCTCTGAAGGACCCGCGCTGCGGTCTCGCATGTCCCGCCATCTCCCTGCCCTCGCCGTCCTCGCGCTCTTGGCCACTCCGCGGCCCGCCGCTGCCGATGCCATCGAGTCCTTCCTCGACGGTCGAGCGGCCTACCAGTCCGGCGACTATCCGCGCGCCGTGGTGCTCCTCGAGGACCTCCTGCTCCCCGTGCCCGCGAGCGACGACGCGCTCCTCGTATGCCAGGCGCGCAAGTACCTCATGGCCGGCTACGTGCTGGTGCGGCAGGAAGGGAAGGCGCGGCAGGAGGCGAGGCTGCTCTTGAGCGACGCCGGCTGCCGAGGATCGACCTTGGACCGGGCCGCCTTTCCCGAGGCGGTGGTCACGCTCTACGACGAGGTGCGCGCCGTGCTCGCCGAGGAAGAGCGCGAGGCCGAGGCCCGCCGGGCAGCGGCGGAGCGCGAGGAACGCCGCCGGCTGGTCGCCGAGGGGGCCCGGGTCGCCACCATTCGCGAGCTCATCGAGGTGGCCCAGGAGCAGGTCGTGGAAGACCGGAACTCACGCTGGGTAGCGCTCGTGCCCTTTGGCGTCGGGCAGTTCCGCAACGGTCATCGGCGCGCGGGCTGGTTCTTCGCCGTGAGCGAGGGGCTCCTGGCCGGCGCGACGTTGGGCACCTTCATCTACCATCAGTTCTATCTCCAGCCTCGCGTCGAGCGCTTCGCCGCCGACGCGAACGCCATGCCCGAGCTCTTCCCGACGCTGCGAACGACCCAGCTGACCCTGGCGGAGCGCCGGGCCCGCATCAGCAACCAGGTCCTCTGGAGCTCGACCGTCGCCGTCGCGGTGGCCGGAGTGATCGATGCGCAGGTGCGCTACGTGCCCGTGCGCACGGAGCTTCGCCGCCGGCCCCTCCCGGACACGCTCCAGGCCGTCGAGGAGGACCCCGACGCCTTCGCCCCGCCCGAGGAGGCTCTCGACGAAAACGTCAGCGATTCTCAGCGTTCACCCGAGCTCAGGCTGCAGGTACTGGGCCTGGGAATGGGGCTCAGGCTCAGCTTCTGAGATACTCCCTTGACACGCGGGGCTTCCCCGGTAGATTTCGCCTCCCTCGCGCGGGGAGGATCTCGTCCGACACGCTCTAGCCAGCGTGCGAACGACCTCCGCTCTCGAGGGCTCCAGAGCCACGGCCGACCGGCCCCGCCCCGGAGAAACACCCAGGATTCTGCCGGCGCCTGTACCAGACGCCGGCTGCTTTCGTCTCAGGGCCTGCCGACGAACGTTCTTCGTCGCGGGCCCCCTCGACCGAACGACCGCCCATGCCGACCATCAACCAGCTCATCCGTAAGGGCCGGGCCAAGCAGCGCCGGAAGACGAACTCGCCGGCGCTCCAGAACTGCCCGCAGAAGCGCGGCGTGTGCGTGCGCGTGTACACGACGACCCCGAAGAAGCCGAACTCGGCGCTTCGGAAGGTCGCCCGCGTGCGCCTCTCGAACGGCATCGAGGCCACGACCTACATCCCCGGCGAGGGTCACAACCTCCAGGAGCACTCCGTGGTGCTCATCCGCGGCGGTCGTGTGAAGGACCTTCCCGGCGTCCGCTACCACGTCGTCCGCGGCACCCTCGACGCCACCGGCGCCGGCGGCCCCTCGAACACCAACAAAGCCAACCGCACCCAGCGCCGCTCCAAGTACGGCGTGAAGCGGCCGAAGTCCTGAGCGCCCGGAGCTGAGCCATGAGCCGTCGTCGCGAAATCCCGAAGCGCCAGATCACCCCGGACGCCAAGTACAAGGACCTGCTTGTCGCGAAGTTCGCGAACGTGCTGATGTACGGCGGCAAGAAGTCGACGGCGGAGAGCATTCTCTACGGCGCCTTCGACGTCATCGAGGCGCGGTACAAGGAAGACGCCATCGAGGTCTTCCGGAAGGCCCTCGACCAGGTGAAGCCCCGCGTCGAGGTAAAGTCCCGGCGCGTCGGCGGTGCGACCTACCAGGTCCCCGTCGAGGTGCGGAACGACCGCCGCACGAGCCTCGCCATGCGCTGGCTCGTGAGCTACAGCCGCGCCCGCGGCGAGAAGTCCATGACCGAGCGCCTCGCCGCTGAGCTCGTCGAGGCGAGCCAGGGTCGCGGCAACGCGGTCAAGAAGCGCGAAGACACGCACAAGATGGCCGAGGCGAACCGCGCCTTCGCCCATTACCGCTGGTAAGAACTCACGATTTGACCTCTGGGAAGGTCCCGGCGCCGATGAGCCCGGCGAAACCGCCCAGAAAGGAACCCCGAAACGCACGATGAGCGAGCACCGATAAGGAGAGCTGCCGGGAAGACGGCGGCGTCCATGATGCCGGAAGACCCACGCTGAGTGGCGACTCCGGGGACGCCGCGACCGAGCATCTCTCTCGCCCCTTCCGACGATACGCGCGACCCGAGGGTGGTCGCGCCGGCCGGAGGGGGCGAAGTGCGTTCTGAGCCGGAATACGCCGGCTCGCGCACGGTGCGCGCCTCGCGCCCTCACCCGCTGCGGACGAACGGAAAGGACCAACGACAATGGCTCGTCAGTACCCGCTCGAGCGCACGCGGAACATCGGCATCATGGCGCACATCGATGCCGGCAAGACCACCACGACGGAGCGGATCCTCTATTACACGGGGGTCAACTACAAGATCGGGGAGGTCCACGAGGGCGCCGCGACCATGGACTACATGGAGCAGGAGCAGGAGCGCGGGATCACCATCACCAGCGCCGCCACGACCTGCTTTTGGAAGCCCGAGGTCGGCAACTTCGCCGGCGAGCGGACGCGCATCAACATCATCGACACGCCGGGGCACGTGGACTTCACCATCGAGGTGGAGCGTTCGCTGCGCGTGCTCGACGGCGCCGTCGCGGTCTTCGACGGCAAGGAAGGCGTCGAGCCCCAGTCCGAGACGGTCTGGCGGCAGGCGGACAAGTTCGGCGTCCCGCGCATCTGCTTCGTAAACAAGATGGACAAGTCCGGGGCGGACTTCGCCCGGGCGCTGGCGTCCATCAAGGAGCGCCTCGGGGCCCCCGCCGTGGCCGTGCAGCTGCCCCTCGGCGCCGAGGACGGGCACGCGGGCGTCATCGACCTTTTCGCGATGAAGGCCTACCGCTTCCAGAACGAGAACCTCGGCTCCAAATGGGACGTCGAGGAGATCCCCGACGCGCTCCGCGCCGAGGCCGAGGCCGCCCGCGAAGCACTCATCGAGGCCGCCATCGAGCACGACGAGGAGCTCGAGGCTCGCTTCCTCGACGACGACACGGCGTTCACGGACGACGAGCTGAAGCGCGCGGTCCGCAAGGGAACGCTCGCGCGGAAGCTGGTCCCCGTGCTCTGCGGCTCGGCCTTCAAGAACAAGGGCGTCCAGCAGCTCCTCGACGCCGTCGTCGAGTACCTGCCGACGCCCCTCGACGTCGATGCCATCGAGGGCACGGACGTGAAGGACCCGGAGGTCGCGATCACGCGGCCGGCGTCCGACGACGAGCCCTTCGCGGCGCTGGCCTTCAAGATCATCAACGACCCGCACGGCGACCTGACCTTCATGCGGGTCTACTCGGGCACGCTCCGCGGCGGTCAGGCCGTGCTCAACCCGCGTACGGGAAAGAAGGAGCGCATCGGCCGCCTGCTGCAGATGCACGCGAACAGCCGGGAGGAGATCAAGGAGGTCTTCGCCGGCAACATCGTCGCGGCCATCGGCCTGAACGACGTCGTCACCGGCGACACGCTCTCAGACATCAAGAAGCCCGTGGTGCTCGAGCGCCTCGAATTTCCCGAGCCGGTGATCAGCGTGGCCATCGAGCCGCGGACCCAGGCCGATTCGAAGAAGCTCGGCACGGCGCTGAGCCGGCTCCAGCGCGAGGACCCGAGCTTCCGTGCGCACACGGACGAGGACACGGGCCAGACCATCATCAGCGGCATGGGCGAGCTGCACCTGCAGATCGTCGTCGACCGCATGAAGCGCGAGCACCGCGTCGAGTGCAACGTGGGTGACCCGCAGGTCTCCTACCGCGAGGCCTTCAAGAGCACGGTCAAGGCCGAAGGCATGCTGAAGAAGCAGACCGGCGGCAAGGGCATGTTCGGTCACGTCTGGATCGAGGCGGGACCCATCGAGGGCGACTCGGAGGAGAACTTCGTCTTCGAGAACGGCATCACCGGCGGCGTGATCCCGAAGGAGTTCATCCCTTCGGTCGAAAAGGGCGTTCACGACGCCATGGGCCGCGGCTTTCTCGCCGGCTTTCCGCTCATCGGCGTCAAGGTCCGGCTCTACGACGGCAGCTTTCACGATGTGGACTCGAGCCCGGCGGCCTTCGAGATCGCCGGCTCCCTCGCCTTCCAGGAAGCGGCCAAGCAGGCCGGCGTCGAGCTCCTCGAGCCGCTCATGGCCGTCGAGGTGCGTACGCCCGAAAACTACATGGGCGACGTCATCGGCGACCTCAACTCCCGCCGCGGCCAGGTCGGGAGCATGGACACCATCGGCAACCTCCAGCAGATCAAGGCCTCGGTTCCGCTGGCCAACATGATGGGCTACATGACCGACCTTCGCAGCAAGACGCAGGGGCGGGCCCAGTTCTCCATGCAGTTCGAGAAGTACGCGCCGGTCCCCCCGGACGTTGCCGACCAAGTCATCAAGAAGATCCGGGGCTACTGAGCTCCGCGCAGTTCCACTCCAACGCAGTCAGTCACCCCACCCGCGGTACCCACCGCACGGTCCCCCAGCAACAAAGCATTCGCGTCTCTAAAGGAGAAGCTCAATGGCCAAGGAAAAGTTCGTTCGCGACAAGCCGCACCTCAACGTCGGCACGATCGGTCACATCGACCACGGAAAGACGACGCTCACGGCGGCGATCACGAAGGTGATGTCGGACACGCACGGTGGCGACGCGATCAGCTATCACGACATCGCCAAGGGCGGGACCGTTCGCGATGAGACCAAGACGGTCACCATCGCGACGTCGCACGTCGAGTACCAGACGGAAAACCGGCACTACGCGCACGTCGATTGCCCCGGTCACGCCGACTACGTGAAGAACATGATCACGGGCGCGGCGCAGATGGACGGCGCGATCCTGGTGGTGAGCTCGGTAGACGGCCCCATGCCGCAGACGAAGGAGCACGTGCTCCTGGCGCGGCAGGTGGGCGTGCCGCGCATCGTGGTCTTCCTGAACAAGGTGGACGCGGTGGACGACGAGGACCTGCTCGAGCTCGTCGAGATGGAGGTGCGCGAGCTCCTCTCCAAGTACGACTACGACGGCGACGACGCGCCGGTGGTCCCGGGCTCGGCGCTGCTGGCGCTTCAGGGCAAGGACATGGGCGTCGACTCCATCAAGAACCTGATGGCGGCCGTCGACGAGTACATCCCGACGCCGGAGCGGGACGTGGACAAGCCCTTCCTCATGGCCATCGAGGACGTGTTCTCGATCAAGGGCCGCGGCACGGTCGTGACCGGCCGCATCGAGCGCGGGACCATTCACCCCGGCGACGAGGTGGAGATTCTCGGCTTCGAGGACACGCGCAAGACGACGGTCACGGGCGTGGAGATGTTCCGTAAGCTCCTCGACGAGGGTCAGGCCGGCGACAACGTGGGCTGCCTGCTCCGCGGCATCGCCAAGGACGACGTCCAGCGCGGCCAGGTGCTCGCGGCGCCGGGCACGGTGAAGACGCACTCGAAGTTCGAGGGCGAGGTCTACGTGCTGACGAAGGAAGAGGGCGGCCGTCACAAGCCCTTCTTCACGAACTACAAGCCGCAGTTCTACATGCGGACGACGGACGTGACCGGCCAGATCGCCCTCCCGGAGGACGTGAAGATGGTCATGCCCGGCGACAACGTGAAGATGACGGTGAACCTCATCACGCCCGTCGCCATGGAGGAGAAGCAGCGCTTCGCCATCCGTGAGGGCGGCCGCACCGTCGGCGCCGGCGTCGTCACCCAGATCATCGAGTGAGCTCATGAAGATTCGCATCAAGCTCAAGGCCTACGATCACCGGCTCCTCGACCAGTCGGCGACGGAGATCGTCGACACGGCGAAGCGCACGGGCGCCCGCGTCGCAGGCCCCATTCCGCTCCCGACGCGCATCAACCGCTACACGGTTCTCCGCGGCCCGCACGTGGACAAGAAGAGCCGTGAACAGTTCGAGATTCGGACGCACAAGCGCCTCCTCGACATCCTCGAGCCGACGCAGGAGACCATCGAGTCCCTGTCGAAGCTCGACCTGTCGGCCGGCGTGGACGTCGAGATCAAGACCGCCTGAGCAGAGAAAGACCGATGCCCAAGGCCCCTGTCTACAACCTGAATCACGAAAACGTCGGCGAGATCGATCTCTCCGACGTCGTCTTCGGCGCCGAGGTCAACGAGGGACTCCTCTATGACGTCGTCAAGGCGCAGCTCGCGTCGAAGCGCTCCGGCACGCATGCGGTCAAGAACCGCGCGCTCGTGGCCGGCTCCCGTAAGAAGATCTACCGCCAGAAGGGCACGGGCAACGCACGCCACGGCGCCAAGAGCGCTCCGGTGTTCGTCGGCGGTGGCCAGGCCCACGGCCCGAAGCCGAAGGAGTGGGGCTACAAGCCGCCCAAGAAGATGCGCCTCGGCGCCCTTCGCAGCGCTCTCTCGCTCAAGGTCAAGGAAGGCACGCTCAAGATCGTCGACGCCTTCGATCTCTCGGAGATCAAGACCAAGGCCCTCGCGGCAACGCTGAGCCGCCTCGAGGTCTCCTCGAGCGCCGTCATCGTGGACGTGGCGCCCAACGACACGCTCCGCATGAGCGCGCGGAACCTGCCCAAGCACCAGTACCTGCCGCCCGAGGGCGTCAACCCCTACGACTTGCTTCGCCATGAGCACCTCGTGCTCACCAAGCGGGCCGTAGAGGCCCTCGAGGCGCGCTGCACGCGCTGAGGACGAAGCGATGAAGCTCGAAGACATCATCAAGCGCCCGCTCATCCTCACCGAGAAGGGGAGCACGCTCCGCGAGGAGCAGAACAAGTACCTCTTCGAGGTCGATCCCCGGGCGAACAAGATCCAGATCAAGGCCGCCGTCGAGACGCTCTTCGACGTGGACGTCGTCGACGTCAACACGCTGATCATGCGCGGAAAGATGAAGCGCATGGGGCGCGGCCACGCGAAGACCCGCAACTGGAAGAAGGCGATCGTCACCCTCGCTGAGGACGACAGCATCGACTTCTTCGAAGGCGCCTGAGGCACAAACGATGGCCATCAAGAAGTTCAAGCCCACGTCCCCGAGCCGGCGCTTTTACGAGTCGCCGGACTTCGACGGTCTGGCGAAGAAGAAGCCGGAAAAGAAGCTGACGTCGAAGAAGTCGTCGTCGGGCGGTCGTAACAACAACGGCCGTATCACCGTCCGCTTCCGCGGCGGTGGCCACAAGCAGCGCTACCGGCAGATCGACTTCAAGCGGAACAAGATCGGCGTGCCCGGTCGCGTCGCCGCCCTGGAGTACGATCCCAACCGCTCCGCGCGCATCGCGCTCATCCACTACAAGGACGGCGAGAAGGCGTACATCCTCGCGCCGGACGGACTCGTCGAGGGCGACACGGTGGTGAGCTCGCGGCACGCGGACGTGAAGCCCGGCAACGCCATGCCGCTCCGCCACATGCCCCTGGGCACGATGATTCACGCCATCGAGCTGAAGATCGGCAAGGGCGCGCAGCTCGTCCGCTCCGCGGGCACGGCGGCGCAGCTCATGGCCAAGGACGGCGCCTACGCGCAGGTTCGGCTCCCGAGCGGCGAGGTGCGCATGGTGCACCTCGACTGCCGCGCCACCGTCGGTCAGGTCTCGAACCCGCAGCACGCGCGCGTCACCCTCGGCAAGGCCGGGCGCTCCCGCTGGCTCGGTCGCCGCCCGCACAACCGCGGCACGACCATGAACCCCGTCGACCACCCCATGGGCGGCGGGGAGGGCCGGACCGCGGGTGGCCGTCACCCGTGCTCGCCCTGGGGTCAGCTCGCGAAGGGTCTGAAGACCCGCACCAACAAGTCCACCGACAAGTTCATCGTTCGCAGGCGGAACCGGAAGTAATGGCACGTTCGCTAAAGAAAGGCTTCTTCGTCGAAGCCAGCCTCCAGACCAAGGTCGACAAGGCCCGGGCCACCGGTGACAAGAAGATGATCCGGACCTGGTCGCGTCGCTCGACCATCACGCCGGACTTCCTCGGCCTCACCTTCGCCGTGCACAACGGCCGCAAGTTCGTGACCGTGTTCATCACGGAGAACATGGTCGGTCACAAGCTCGGCGAGTTCGCGCCGACGCGCACGTTCCACGGCCACCAGGCCGACAAGAAGGGGAAGCGCTGAGCGTCGCTTGAGAGGGGTGAGGGGGCGTGCTAGGCCACGGCCCCTTTGGGCGCCGCCTCGCGCTCTCCACCTCCCGCGCTCCCCGCAGCAGGCCCGTTATGGACGCCACCGCAAAAGCTCGATTCCAGCGCATCACGCCCCGCAAGGCGCGGGTGGTGCTGAACCTCATCCGCGGGAAGAACGTGGCCCAGGCGCTCGATGAGCTCCGCTTCACGGCCAAGTCCGCGGCACCCATCGTCGCCAAGGTGCTCGACAGCGCCGTCGCCAACGCGCGGCAGCAAGACGAGTCCGTCGACCTCGACGCCCTCGTCGTCAAGACCGCCTTCGCCGACATGGCCCCCAACCGCCACATGCGCCGCTACCGCCCGCGGGCGCAGGGCCGCGCCACGCGCATCGTCAAGGGCATGAGCCACATCACCGTCGTCATCGGCGAGGAAGAAGAATAAGCCGTGGGACAGAAGACCCATCCCTACGGCTTCCGCCTGGGCGTCATCAAGCCCTGGAAGTCGAAGTGGTACGAGGATCGCAACTACGCGACGTGGCTCCATCAGGACCTCAAGCTGAAGGACACCATCAAGCGGAAGTTCGCTCATGCGGGCATCGCCGACATCGAGATCGAGCGTGCGGCCAGCAAGGTGAAGGTGGTCATTTACACCTCCCGGCCGGGCATCATCATCGGTAAGCGTGGCGCCGGCGTGGAGCAGCTTCGCTCGGACCTTCAGAGGCTCACGGAGAGCGAGCTCTTCGTGGACATCCAGGAGGTCCGCAAGGCGGAGACGAACGCGCAGCTCGTGGCCGAGTCCATCGCGACGCAGCTCGAGCGTCGCGTCGCCTTCCGCCGCGCGCTGAAGAAGGCCGTCTCCACGGCCATGAAGTTCGGCGTGAAGGGCATCCGGGTGAACGCCGGCGGTCGCCTCGGCGGCGCCGAGATCAGCCGGAGCGAGTGGTACCGCGAGGGTCGCGTGCCGCTTCACACGCTCCGCGCGGACATCGACTACGGCGAGTTCGTCGCCAAGACGAAGGCCGGCACCGTCGGCATCAAGGTTTGGATCTTCAAGGGCGAGCAGTCGCCGGTGCGTCGCACCCCCGGTGCGCCGCCGGCGGCGCGTCGCTGAAGGAGCTGAGGGATGCTGCAGCCGAAGCGCACCAAGTTCCGCAAGATGCACACGGGCCGCATGCGCGGGAAGGCCTACCGGGGGAGCGACGTCTCCTTCGGTGATTTCGGCCTTCAGGCGCTCTCGCCCGGTTGGGTTACGGCCCGGCAGATCGAGGCCGCTCGTATGGCGATCCAGCGTAAGGTTCGTCGTCAGGGCAAGCTCTACATTCGGGTCTTCCCGGACAAGCCGCTCACGAAGAAGCCCCTCGAAACTCGTATGGGTAAGGGTAAGGGCTCCGTGGAGACCTGGGTCGCCGTCGTGAAGCCCGGGAAGATGCTCTACGAAATCGAGGGCGTCCCCGAGGACATCGCCCGCGAGGCCTTCCGCATCGCCGGGCACAAGCTCCCGGTCAAGACCATCTTCTTCAAGCGGAGCGAGCAGCTGTGAAGGCCGCAGAGATTCGCGAGCGCACCCGCGAGGAGCTCGAGCAGATGGAGCGCGAGCTCGAGCGCAAGCTCTGGCGGGCCCGCTTCGACAACCACTCCAACCAGCTCGATGACACGAGCGAGA
>JBCCAW010000368.1:0-6020 GCA_039814655.1 Myxococcota bacterium
CCGGCGGCTACTCCATCGCCCTGCTGCTCGACGAGAGCGATGCGCGCCTCGAGTTCGTTGCGCTCGAGGCCGGCGCGGGCGGCCGCGGTGGCCGCGGTGGCCGCGGTGGCGTGGGCGAGTTCGGCGGCATGGGCGCCCTGGGCGGCGTGGGCGGCGTTCCCATCGCGGTGACCGGCGGCGCCGGCGGCGACGGCGGCGACGGCGGCCGCGGCGGCCAGGGCGGCGGCGGCGCTGGGGGCCACAGCTACGGGATTCTCTGCAACGACTCCTCGCCTACGCAGCTCAGCGTGGACGCGAACGCGGGATCCCGCGGCGCCGGCGGCTCTGGCGGCCCCGGCGGCGGCGCCGATGGCCTGAGTATCGACATCGAAGACTGCCCCTGAGGTCCGCGCCCGGGCGGTGCCCGACAGGTCTCCGCCCTCAGCACCATTCGCCACGTGCCGTATGTCGTGGTGAATGGTGCGCTCGGACCAGTTGGAGGACCCCCTGGGCAACCGGCTCTCGAGCCGAGAACCGGCGCCTGGCGTGCTTCACTTCCAGGCGTCAGGCCGCCTTTCCCTGGAGGTCGCGCGGCGCATCCTGGAGTTCACCGAGGGACGAAGGACCCCAGGGCTGGCCGCGTTTCACGATTGGTGGGGCGTCGAGAGCTACGACACCAAGGCGCGCTACCTGCTCACCAAGTGGGTCGTCACCAATCGCCAGGCCATTCGCGAGGCGCACGTGCTCAGCCGCTCCCGGCTCGTTCGTATGGGGGTTAGCGTCGCCAATATATCCGTCGCCGGCATCGGCGTGCTCCACGACGGCCACGAGAGCTTCGCCGAGGCGCTTCGAAAGGCGAGCCCCTTGGCCCAGGCCAGCTGAGGACTCAAAGCCGGCCGAGGGCCAGGTCGAGCAGCATGGGGAGCTGCGCCGTGTCGCAAGTTCCGGGCTCGGCCTTCACTTCGACCGCGTAGATGCCGGCTGCGCCAGCGGAGTTGAAGAGGCCGCCCACGTCTTCCGTGGGTACGCGGCCGCCGGCGACTTCGGCGGCACTCGCGGCAACGCTCGGGTTTGGATGCTCGGTCACGAGCAGAACGGCCGCCCCGTCCGCGCTGGCCCGGTTGCAGGGGTTCAGGGCAATGCCCTCGAAGGCCGAAGGCACGAGCGTGACCGGCGCGCCGCAGACCGCGGTGAAGTCCGCGGGCGTCAGCAGCGCGTCGCAGTCCACGGGCGCGCCGGCGTCGGTCGGCGCGCTGCCGCCGGTGCCGTCGTCGTCACCGCAGGCCGCGGTCATCAAGAGGGCGGCGAGCACAGAGAGCACAGAGAGGGCGCGAGGAGCGAAGGGCATCGGGCGACCTTAGTGACCTGCGTCCCCGCCCGATAGGTCCCGGCGCGATTCGCCGGACTTGCCTGGTCTACGCCCCCGGCGACCGCGCGCGGCGCAGCGCGACGCCCACCATGAGCGAGGGCGTCGCCGCGTTGGAGCTGGCGGTGACGACCCCGTCGACGCCCGCGTGGAGACCAACGCGCGGCCGCACCCACCAGGTGAGCGACGCGCCGAGGCCGACGTAGCGGGTTTGCCCGGCGCCGAGCGGGTTCGTGGCGGGGATGTCTGCGGCGAGGGGGTCGTAGAGCGTGAGGTGCGCCTCGTAGGCAAGCTCCGGTCGCCACTGGCGCCCGAGCTGCACGAGGCCCACGAGCGCGGGCGTCACGTCTGGATGCGAAAACCAGCGCATGCCGAGCGCCAGCGAGAGCCAGCGGCCTCCGCGGAACGCATGGCCGAGCTGCAGCTCTCCGCCGAGCTGGTGCCCGCTGAAGTTGGGCTGCGTGCGCACCGTTCGGAGCGCCGTGGGGCTGCTCGTCGTCGGCCGCTCGTCTTCGAAGATGACCTCGTTCCCGACCGGCGCCGTCCAGGCGTAGCTCGCCTCGAGGGCGAGGGGCCAGGCGCCGCGCAGGAGCGCCTGGCGGAGCCCGGCCCCGCGAGCGCCCACGTAGCCACGGACCTCGCCGTCCATGGCGGCGACGCCGCCGGGCGTGCTCCGCACCACGAGCGTGAGCGTGTCGAGCAGCCCATGCTCCACGTAGAGGTTGAGCTGATGGTCCTGGTAGCGCGGCAGGCCGCGGATCGTCTCCCGCGCGCCGCGGTTGCCGTAGGCGAGCGTGCCCACGATGGAGCGGGTCCAAAGCTTCGCGTAGGTCGCGCCCGCCGGCTGGGTCCAGCCGCCCGCGTGGGCCGCGGACGGGGTCAGCAGGAGCGAGAGCAGAGCGAGCACCGTTGCCGCGCACTGGACGCGCGCTGCGGAACGTAAATACTCGGGCGTCATGGCGATGCGCTTTCTCCAGGTCCTCCTCAGCGGTCTACTTCTCTTCGCGTGCGCAGGCACGCCATCGGCCGGGGTAGCCGACGCGACGGACGGCCACGCGGGCGAGCATGAGCACCACCATGGCGACGACGGCCATGGGGACGAGCACGCCCATCACCACGGCGACGACGGGCACGCGGACGAACACGCGCACCATCACGGCGACGATGGTCACGAGGGCGAGCACGCGCATCACCACGGCGAGGATGGGCACGAGGGCGAGCACGCTCATCATCACGGCGACGGTGAGGCGGACCACCATCACCACCACCACGATTGCGAAGGTGAGGACTGCGACGACGCCGAGTGAACGGCCCGGGCCACGTCGCGCGATCTCCGTGACGTGATACGGACGCGACCTTCGAGCGACTGTGACCGGCGATCGCTCCGGACTCCTCGCTCGGGGCTTCCCATCCGCGCCCGAGAGGGTCAGTCTCCGCCCTCGGTCCATGCCTTCGATGCCGCAACTTTCGACTCTCCGCCTCTCCCCGCGGCTCCTCGCGGGCATCGCTCTCGTTGCCCTCGCGCTCCTGCTTCCCGGGGAGGCGCTGGCCGCTGGCGGGGGGCATGACGACGCGCCAGCCGAGGCCTTTCCGCCCACGCTCGCGAGCTATGACGACGCGGGCCAGTCCATCGCCGAGCGGCTGGTGCATCGCGCCCAGGCCCACCCTTTCAACGTCATCGCCTCGCTCATCTTCCTCCTGGCGGTGATTCACACCTTTCTCGCCGGGCGCTTCCAGACGCTGGCGCACGATTACGAGCACGCCCACGAGAAGAAGGTCGCGGCTGGCGAGCGGCCCATCAACTCGACCTCCAAGCGCGCGCGCCTCTTCCACTACCTCGGCGAGGTCGAGGTCGTCTTCGGTGGCTGGGCTCTGGTGCTTATCGCCGTCATCACCCTTCAGCGGGGCTGGAGCACGGCGCTCCACTACCTGAGCCACGAGGTCAACTACACGGAGCCGATGTTCGTGGTGGCCATCATGACCCTGGCGGCCACGCGGCCCATCCTGAAGCTCGCCGAGGGCATCATGGGGCGCGTCGCGGACCTCTTCGGCGGGTCCCTCGCGGCCTGGTGGCTCAGCGTGCTCACCATGGGCCCGCTTCTCGGCTCACTCATCACCGAGCCGGCGGCGATGACGCTCTCGGCGCTGCTGCTTTCGGACAAGCTCTTCGCGCACGGGCCCAGCACCCGGTTCAGCTACGGGACCCTCGGCCTGCTTTTTGTCAACGTGTCCGTGGGCGGCACGTTGACGAGCTTCGCCGCGCCCCCGGTGCTCATGGTCGCCGAGCCCTGGGACTGGGGCTCCATGCACATGCTGACGAACTTCGGCTGGAAGGCTGCCATCGGCATCGTGGTCGCCAATGCCTGCGCCTTCGTCGTCTTCCGAAAGGAGCTCCGGGGCCTCGAAGGCCTCCACGAAAAGCGCGAGCTCAAGGCCCGGGTCTCGGCCAAGTACCTCCCGCGCCAGAGCGTGCAGCGCGCGTTCAGCGAGGCCCTCGCCGAGGTGGTCGAAGAGCTGGGCATCAACGCGCGCATCCAGGAGGCCGTGAGCGACGCTCAGGAAGCGCTCAAGGCCAGGCTCGAGGCGCGCTTCTTGGCCTCGCTCACCAAGGAGGAGCCGGACCTCGACGAGGAGCTGGCGCGGCAGGCCTTCAACGAACGCTTCGCCGAGGTGAACCTCCGCGCGACGCAGGAGAACGTGCCGCTGGTTCTCGCGCCGGAAGACCGGCCCAAGTTCATCGACCCGAATTGGGACGAGCGACCGGACCCGGTGCCCGTGTGGGTCACCCTGGCCCACGTCGGCTTCATGGCCGTGATGGTGCTGAACGCGCACCACCCGGTGATCTTCATCGGCGCGCTCCTCTTCTTCCTCGGCTTCGCGACGGTGACCGTCGACTACCAGAACCAGGTCGAGGTCGAGCCGCCCATGCTCGTCGGTTTCTTCCTCGCGGGCCTGGTCATTCACGGCGGCCTCCAGGGCTGGTGGATCGAGCCCGTGCTCGGGAGCCTCGGCGAGGTTCCGCTGATGTTGGCGGCGACGGCGCTCACGGCCTTCAACGACAACGCCGCCATCACCTACCTGAGCACGCTCGTGCCGGACTTCGGCGACACGCTGAAGTACGCGGTCGTGGCCGGCGCGGTCACCGGCGGTGGCCTCACGGTCATCGCCAACGCGCCCAACCCGGCGGGCCAGGCGCTGCTCAAGCACCACTTCGGCGGGCGCATCAACCCGCTCGGGCTTCTGGCGGCGGCCATTCTGCCCACGCTGCTGATGCTGGCGATCTTCATCGCCACGGCCCCCTGAAAGGCGCCCCCTTGCCGCGTGCGGCGTGGCCCCGCGCCCGAAGCCACGCGCGAGTCATGCTTGCCCCCGGCGAGCGCGATAAGCTGCTGCGCGTGGCCCCACGGCTCAGCGCGTTGCTTTGTTGTGCCCTGTGCACGTCCGCCTGCGGCGACGCGGGGCCGTCTTTCGTGCGTGCTGCGAGGCCCCTGGCCGGCGCCGACCGCTCCTGCACCCTCGTGCCCGACGGGCCCGTTCTGCCGGAGGGAACCGGGGACCTCGGCCGATTGCATTGCTGGGGCGACGGCGACACGCGGGCGCGGCCGCGGCCCGAGGTGAGCCCAGAGCTCCTGCGGGAGCTCGCCGTGGGCAACCCGAGCTGCGCCGTGCAGGAGAGCAGCGGCCGCCTTGTCTGCTGGGGCGCCAACGAGAGCGGGCAGCTCGGCGACGGGACGCGCGAGACGCGGCTCCGCGCCACGCGCGTGACCGACGTCGGGGTCCCGCTGCGTCGTCCGCGTGTGGCGCGTTTCGGCGAGCGTGGGTTCGCCTGCGCCATCGACGACGAGGGTGGGCTCCGCTGCTGGGGCGCCGGCGAGCGTGGACAGCTCGGCGATGGCGTGCGTCGCGACCGTCTCGTCCCGGAGCTGGTGCGGCCCTTCGAGGCCGAGGGCGAGGCGCCGGTCCCCATCGCAGGGGAGAGCCTGGCCCTCGGTGCGGCGCACGCTTGCGCGCTCCTCGACGGGAACGCGGGCCTCGTGTGCTGGGGCGCCAACGACCAGGGGCAGCTCGGCGACGGCACCTTCACGGACCGAGAGGTGCCCACGCGGGTCCGGCTACCGGGCCTCGATGACGCCGGGAGGCTGGTCCCCGCGGAGGGTGGCGTGGCGCCCGTCGAGGTCTACGCCGTCGCCCTGGGCCGGGCGCATAGCTGCGCCGTGGTCGGGCGGCCGGCCGATGGGCGCCCGGCGCCCGGAGGCGTGCTCTGCTGGGGCGACGACGGCCTCGGCCAGCTCGGCGACGGAACCCCGGGGCCGCCGGAGCGTTCCCCTCGCTTCGTCCGTGGCCTCGAGGTCGGCGGTGAGCTGGGAGCCGCGGCCCTCGAGCTTCGCCTCGCCCTCGGCCAGGACCACGGCTGCGTCACCGCAGCGCGCGGCGGAACGGACGCGGCGGCGGAGCTCTGGTGCTGGGGGGCCTCGGCCGCGCAGCAGACGGGCCTCGCCCTCGGCGCGCCGCCGCCCACGGGGGCCGTCCGCGTCGCCGTGCCGAACGGGCTCGGCGTGCGCGGCGCGCCCAGCCTTGGACGTAGCCACGGCTGCGTGGTCCTCGAAGGCATCGACGACGAGGGAGCCTTCCTCCCCGGCGGCGAGCGCCGCTTTGGCTGCTGGGGCGGCAACGC
>JBCCAW010000018.1:0-24032 GCA_039814655.1 Myxococcota bacterium
ATGTCCTCGAGGTTGATGCCGCCGAAGGTGGGCTCGAGGGCGGCGACCACGTCGCAGAAGCGCTCCGGGTCCCGGGCGTCGACCTCGATGTCGAAGACGTCGATGTCCGCGTACTTTTTGAAAAGCACGGCCTTGCCCTCCATCACGGGTTTGGACGCCAGGGGCCCGATGTCGCCGAGGCCGAGAACGGCGGTGCCGTTGGTCACCACGGCCACGAGGTTGCGCCGCGCGGTGTAGCGGCCCACGGCGAGCGGGTCCGCGGCGATGGCGCGGCAGGGCTCGGCGACGCCGGGCGAGTAGGCGAGGCTCAGGTCCCGCTGGCTGGCCAGCGGCTTCGTCGGGACCACCTCGAGCTTCCCCGGGCGACCCTCCGAATGGTACGCGAGCGCGTCTTCCTTCCGCAGCATGGCGCCGAGCCTACTCGCCTCCGCGGCGCGCGCCCGCCGCCCTCTATTGGCCAAGGCCCGCGAGCAGGCGCCGGAGGCCTGGCGCGGCGAATCCCGCGGTCCGGCGCGGCGCGAAGGCGCCCAGCACCAGGGCGCCGACGACGTAGGCCAGGACCGCGGCGCCTTCGTCGCGCCCGAGGGTGCCGCCGGAGCGACGAGCGATGCCGTCGATCTCTCCGTCGAGGAGCCGGCGCACGCGCTTGAAGAGCGCTGGCGCCCGCTGCGCTTCGGCGAAGAGGCCCACCCAGGCCCGGGCGGCCTCCACGTCGGCGCCGGGTCCCAGCCGGAGCGCGGCCTCGCCGTAGGCGTCGAGGGGCGCCAGCCCGTCCGCTTCGAGCCCGCGCACGCCGGCCCGGAAGCGCGCCATCAGCCCGGTCATGAGCACCTCGAGGAGCTCGTCCTTGTCCCGGAAATGATGGTGCACAAGCCCCGGCGCCACGCCGGCCTCTTCCGCGACGGCGGCGATGGTGGCCCGCGCAAAGCCCTGGCGCGCGAGCACGCGCCCGAAGGCCGCGGCGATCTCCCGCCGCCGCTTTTCTCGAACGCTCGGTCGTCCCATGGGGAGAGGCTAGGCGGCGTCGCCCTCCGGCGCTTCCGGCGGGCCCTGGTCACCGCCACGACCGCCGAAGAGCTTCCGGCCAAAGGCGACCATCGCGATCACGGCCAAGATGAGCAGCTTCTTCGCCTTCAGCAGGAACGCGAGAATGACCGCGAAGAAGCCCGTCTTCGCCAGCACCTTACCGGCGATGAGGCCGCCGATGCCGTAGGCCGCGACCTCATCGACGTCCGGATCGAAGTCCGCGTACCGGTGGCCTTCGTTGAAGCGGACCTTGGTCATCAGGTCCTCCATCGCCGGCTTGAGCTGCGGGAGCTGGTCCATGCTGCCGATGGCGCTCATCGCGAGGACCCCGCGGCGGCCGAGAACGCGGATGTCGTAGTTCACCGTGTGCCGCGGCTCCCCGAAGTTGAGCTCCTTGGCCCAGTAGAGGCGCTTGCGCTCTCCGTCGTAGTGCGGGGGCTCGGCCCAGCCGATGAGCTGCACCTCCAGGAGCCCGAGCTGGCGGCGTTGCTCGTTCTCCATTTGGGTGTCCGCCTGCATCTCCTCCAGGAGCTCGGCGTAGTCGATGTCGTCGGCGTCGTCGTCCTCCACGAAGCCGTCCTCGCGCCAGTCGATGGTAACGGCCCAGCTCGTCTCCTCGAAGAGGCCGATGTCCGCCGGGATGACCATGCCGAGGTGGTTCGGCTGCGGCGGGTTGCCCCAGGCTTGAAGCACCCGGTCCGTGTCCTCCGGGGACAGGTACCGGTGCTGCGGGCCGAGCGCGAGGGTCGCGAGCCCGTCCCCCAGTCTGATGTCGCCTTCCTGGAGGTCGAGGCTCGCCTCGAAGCGCTCCTCTTCTTCGACGGCGGCGACGATCTCCTGAATCTGCTCCGGCGTGAGCGCGACGCCCTCGGGTACCTCGACGCCCTCGGGAAGCTCCGGCGGCGCCGGTGCGTCGGCGCCCGTCGCGCCCACCTCGGGGGGTGCTTCGCCCGGCGCCTGCGCGAGGCCGCTCGCCGCTCCCATCACCCAGACCACAACTCCAAGAAATCCGGCTCTCATCTCACACCTCTCAACTGGGGCTACCACCCCATCCGCGGCCTACCACGAGACCCGGGCGGCTGTCGCTCACGGAGCGCGGGTAGCGCGGGCTCGGCTCGGTTGTTTGGTTGGATGCCCAATCTACGCGACCCACCGTGAGCGCATGCACGCCTGGATACGCATCATCCCTCGTCCTCTCCCCGGTCTCCCGAGCTACCATGTCGTCTGCGCGCGGCGCCGCGGCCTCGACGCGGAGGTCGCCGCGGCCGCGCTGGCCCTCGGCCGGGAGCTCGCCCGGGAGCGCTACGGCCGCGACGGAGGCGGCTTCGTCGTGCTCATGAGTGGGGGAAGCGGCCGGCGCCGGGATTGGCCGCACGCGCACGTGGTGGCCGTTCGCAACGTGGCCCACAAGCGCGTCTGCTTGGCGCTCTTGCTCGTGAAGCGGCGTTTGGCGGCGCTCGGCCGCTTGCGCCGCGGTCTTCGTCGCGGTCTTCGCCGCGGTTCTCGCCGCGGTCTTCGCCGCAGCTCTGCCTGACGGCGACTTCTGAACGTCCGTTCCCTGGTGGATGATGCTAGCGTGCCGCCGGTGATCGGCAGGCTTCGAGGCGCGGTGGGCGCCGTGCAGCTCGACGGAACGCTCATCGTCGACGTGGGCGGCGTGGGCTACGAGGTGCACGTGCCCCTGGGCACGCTCGGGCGCGCCCGGGAAGGCGACGAGCTCGAGCTCCACGTGCACACGCACGCCCGGGAGACCGAGCTCGCGCTCTACGGCTTCCCGACGGCCGAGGACAAACACGCCTTCCGGGCTCTCCTCGGCGTGTCGAACGTGGGGCCAAAGCTGGCCCTCGCCATTCTCGGCAGCCTCGACGCCCAGGCCCTCGCCGAAGCCGTCACGCGCCAGGACCGGGGCGCGCTCAAGGGCATCAGCGGCGTCGGCAAGAAGACCGTCGAGCGCATCCTCCTCGACCTCGGGGGCAAGCTCGTGGCGCCGCCGCCGGGCCTGCGCGCCGCGCCCTTGCCCCGGCCGGTGACCTTGAGCGGGCCCAAGGCCACGGTGGTCGGCGCGCTCGTCAGCATGGGCTACAAGCGCGCCGAGGCGGAACGCGCCGTGGAGAGCCTCGACGACGTCAAGGGCGAGAGCGCCGAAGCCATGCTCCGCCGGGCCCTGGGAGCCATGGGCTGATGAGCGCCGTGGAGAACGAGCTCGAGCGCGCGCCGGAGCTCGCCGCCGAAGTGCGCCCGGAGGAGGCGACCTACGAGATCTCGCTCCGTCCCCAGCGCTTCGAAGACTTCGTCGGCCAGGACCGCATCAAGGACAACCTGCGCGTCTTCGTGCAGGCCGCGGCCAAGCGCGCCGACCCCATCGACCACGTGCTCTTCTGCGGGCCGCCGGGCCTCGGCAAGACCACGCTCGCCATGATCCTCGCGGCCGAGCGCGGTGTGACCCTGCACCAGGCGAGCGCCCCGGCCATCGAACATAAGGGCCAGCTCGCGTCGCTGCTCACGAAGATGGAGCCCAACGACGTGCTCTTCATCGACGAGATCCACCGGCTCCCGCCCGTCGTCGAGGAGAACCTCTACTCGGCCGTCGAGGATTTCCGCATCGACATCGTGCAGGGCGACGGGCCCTACGCGCAGACGCTCTCCTTGCCGCTGCATCCCTTCACGCTCGCGGCGGCGACCACGCGCACGGGGCTGCTCACGAACCCCATGCGCACGCGCTTCGGATACATCGCGCGCCTCGACTACTACCCGGCCGAGGACCTCGCGCAGATCGTCGCGCGCTCGGCGCGGCTCTTCGAGTTCGAGACCAGCTCCGAGGCCGCGGCCGAGGTCGCCCGGCGCGCCCGGGGCACGCCGCGCATCGCCAACCGCCTGCTCCGCCGCGCGCGGGACTTCGCCGAGGTGCTCGGCGACGGCCGGCTGAACGTGGACCAGGCCAAGGACGCCCTCGACCGCCTCGAGGTGGACCACGCGGGCCTCGACGAGATGGACCGGCGCTACCTGCAGATCATGCTCGAGTTCTACGAGGGCGGCCCCGTGGGCGTGGAGACGCTCGCGGCGGCGCTCAGCGAGCCCCGGGACACGGTAGAGGACGTCATCGAGCCCTACCTGCTCCAGCAGGGCTACATCGCGCGCACGCCCCGGGGCCGTACGGCCACCAAGAAGGCCTACGCGCACCTGGGCAAAAGGCGCCGGGGCACGCCCCCGGACGACGACGAGCAAACGGCGCTCTTCTAGCCACCGGTGCCGGCGAGCGCGGGCCTGGCGAGGGCAGCCGGGCTTTTGGCATACCGAAGGCGTGCAGCCGCTCCTCTACGACACGCTCGTCCCCTTTTACCACCTGCTCGACCCGCTCGAGGACCACGCCGACGAGGGCGCCGAGTTCGGTGATGTGCTCCGGGCCGCGGTGCCCGGAGCGCGGACGCTCTTCGAGCTCGGCGCCGGAGCCGGTCACGGCGCCCACTACGTGAAGCGCGGCTTCGCCGAGACGGTGCTCAGCGATCTCTCGGCGCCCATGCTCGCGCGCTCGGAAGCCCTCAACGCGGACTGCGAGCACGTGCTCGGCGATATGCGCTCGCTGCGCCTCGGCCGGACCTTCGACGCCGTGCTCGTGCACGACGCCATCACCTACCTCACCACGCCGGTGGCGCTCGGGGAGGCGGCGGCCACGGCGCATGCGCACCTTCGACCGGGCGGCGCGGCGCTGCTCGTGCCCGACTGCACCGTAGAGAGCTTCGTCGAGTCCCACGAGGACTACGCCGGGGACGACGCGTCGCGGAGCCTACGCGCGCTGGCCTGGTCTCACGACCCCGTGCCCGGCGACGGGACGCACGTGGTGGACTTCGCCTTCCTGCTGCGCGAGCGGTCCGAAGGCGAGCCCGCCGGCGAGGTGCAGGCCGTGCACGACCGGCATGTGCACGGCCTCTTCACCACGGCGACGTGGGTGAACGTGCTCGAGGGCGCCGGCTTCGAGGTCGAGGCCGTGCGGCGTCCGCTCCCCGAGGAGTACCGCGGCGGCCCCTACACGGAGGTCATGTTTCTCTGCCGCCGTCCGGCCCCTTAAACGCGCGCGCCCGGCCGGGACCGACCGGGCGCGCGTCGCCTTTCCCGCTCAGAGCGGCGTGACGGTCACGCGCAGGATCGAGCTCGCCGCCGGCTGGTCCGTGACCTCGCGAACGGTGGTGTTCGGGTCCGCGGCGCCCGTGTCCGGGCCGCTCTGGAACTGCACCTGGTCGAGGCCGAAGCCGACGGGCTGGTCGACCTCGGTCCCGAGGTCGATGGTGAAGAGCCGGTTGCTCACGTCGCCGCTCACCGGGTCCGCGCCGTCGAAGAGCGACAGGCCCACCTGCGGGAAGGTGAAGAGCCAGTCGTTCGAGGGGACGAACATGGTCACGACGTGCAGGTACTGCCCCGGAAGGCCCTCCACCTCGAACTCGTAGGCGCCGCCGGGGCCGATGGGGCCCGGGTCCGCGGCGCCGTCCGGCGTGTTGAAGATGCCCGCGCCGGGGAGCGCGTCGCCCACGGCCGCCGCGAGGGCGCCGGGGCTGCCGTCCTCGGCGATGGCCTCGAGGCCGTCCCCGCGGTCCGTCTCGCCGAGCTTGAAGAGGTCCGTGCCCTCTTCGGTCACGGCCCAGACGCCGGGCGAGGCCACGAGCGTGATGCCCGTGACGGCGTCCAGCGCCGCGGCCAGATCCGTCGGGGTCCCGTCCTCGGCAATGGCCTCGAGGCCCTCGCCCCGGTCCGGGCTACCCACGGTGAAGAGCGGGTCGCTGCCGCCGTGCACGGCGAAGACGCCCGGCGAGAGGGGCACGGCCTGCGTGTCCGCGGTGGTCGTCAGCGTGTTCGGCGTCGACACGTTCGCGATGCGCGCCGTGAACTGCCAGTAGTTGCCGAGGTCCTCGGCCGCCAGCGTCACCTCGATGACGTCGGCCACGTCCGGCAGGTTGCCGAAGGCGTCCTCCGCCAGACGAACGTTCGTGTTGGGGTCCATGGCGCCGGCGCCCGCTCCGCCCTGGCGCTGCACCTGGTCCATGCCGGTGCCGGGCTCCTGGTCCACCTCCGTGCCCGCGTCCCAGAGCTCGACCTGGGCCGTGACGTCCCCGGTGACCGGGTTCCCTTCGGCGTCGAAGAGCGCGATGCCTTCGCCGTCCGGGGCGTAGAAGAGGTCGTTCGAGGGCACGAACATGGTCGCGAAGCTGAAGCGCTGACCGGGCGCGCCGAGGAAGGTCATCTCGTAGGCGCCGTCCGGCCCGATGGGTCCAGCCTCCGCGGCCCCCACGGGGATGGCGAAGGCGCCGGACTGGGCGAGGGTGAAGGCCGGGCCTTGGTTTTCGACGCGAACGCGAAAGCGCGTGGCCGAGCTCTCGTCGTCGCCGCAGGCGGCGAAGGCAAGGGTCGTTGCGAGGAGGCCGGAAAGCCCGGCCCCGTTAAAAGTGCGAGGAGTCATGGGCGCACCTAGTTCGGGGCACCGGCGATGTTTCGTTCGAGACATCGCTATTATTCGCAGGATTGGTTGCCGGCCCGCGCACGACGCGCCGGCCAGCCACGCCGGCCCGCCACCCCGGCCCGCCGCACCACGGCTGCTGCGCGTGGGGGTCTAGGCGCCGCGGGGCGGGAGCAGCCAGGCGAGCGGGTTGCGGAAGAAGCGCCGCACCAGGAGCACGAAGAGCCGGCCGAACTGCACCGCCGTCACGCGCCGGCTCTTCAGCGTCACCGCCAGCGTGAGACCGAAGCTCACGAGGAAGTTCACGAAGCCGATGCCGAGCACGCCGATGAGCACCACGAAGCTCTCGCGTAGGTCGAGAAGATGCGGCGCATCGAGGGCCGCCACGCCGACGTGGGCCGACGAGAAGGCGATGTGCCGAATGTCGATGGGAAGGCCGAAGATCTTCCCGACCACCCCGGCGGAGCCCAAGAGAAAGCCGAGCACGACGTTGCCCGTGAGACCGCCCGCGTGTTTGGCGACGGCCTTTGCGAGCTTGGGCCGGAGCGTGCCCAAGAACGCCAGCCGCGGATGAACGGCCATGCGCGCCTCGAGCTCCGTGTAGACGACGCGGTTGTCCACGGCGCCCTGCAGGAGCCCGGCGCCGAAGAGGAACACGCCGGCCACGGCCGCGTAGGCCAGCGCCGGCGAGTCGAAGGCGTGGTTCTCCGCGAGCAGCTCCATGGCCCCGGCGGCGTCCACGGTCTCCACGCCGAAGGAGCGCTCGAGGCCGAGGGCGATGGCGATGGCCAGCGGAAAGGCGGCGAGCAGGTTACCGAGGAAAGACACGAACTGGCTCCGCCACACGACCACCACGGCGTCGGCCACGCCGTCGAGGGCGCCCTCCCGGCTCTGCGCTCCGTCGAGGCCCTTGGCGAGAGCCGCGGCGGTGACCGCCGGCTGCTTCGTGGCCAGCGCGCCCCCGAGCATATAGATGAGCGAAAAGCAGACCGCGTAGTTGAGCCCGTAGACGAAGGCTTTGCCGGCGAGGGGCAGCGACACCTTGCCCAAGAACAGCTTGAAGATGGCAAAGACGCCGACGAGCGCGCCGCCTCCGAGCGCTGCAGCGAAGAGCTTCCAGTAGGCCCGGGACGACTCGCCGAGGTACTTGGCGCCCTTCGCGGCGGCGTGCTCCGTGATCTGGAAGGCCAGGAGATCCACGGTCTGCCCCGCGCGACGCCGCAGACTTCGCCCGACCTGGAGGGCGTCCACCAGCTCGGGCAGGAGCCGCGCGATGGCCTCCGCCCGCGTGGCCGGGTCGCTCGGATGCACGAGCGCGAGCAGCCGTTCGAGGCGCCTCAGCTCCTGCTCCATGCGCCGCGTGAGCCGGGTCAGCCGGAGGCTGGTGCCGCGCACGTGCCGCGCGCCCCGAAGCCCCGCCACGACGGCCCGGCAGCTGCGCACGGCCCGCACGGCTTCGTCGAAATGGGCCCGGCCGCCGGCGCCGGACTCCCGGTCCGTGAGCAGCGCCTCGACGCGAAGCGGCAGCGAAAGGAAGGGCGCTTCGTAGCCGTCGGCGAAGGCGAGCTTCGAGAGCACCTCCGCGTCGAGCCCCGTCGCGCTCGTGCGCACGGCCAGGGCGCGAATGGCCGTCGCCACGTCCGCGTCGCCGACGAGGTCGTGGTCGCCGAGGGCCACGGCCGCGAGGCGCGCCCAGAGCTCCGCGGGGACCTCCGCCACCCAGCGGTGGTCCTGCCGCCGCCGGAACACGCGCCGGAGCACGGTGCGGGCGTCGTCCGGCGGGTGCACCGCCGGCAGGAGGGCCTCGCCGAGGGCCTGGCCGAGCAGCGAGCCGAGGCCCCGGTCGGCGAGAATCCCGCTCTCCGCGAGCAGATGCACGAAGCGCGTGGTGCCCGCGGCTTCGACCACGGCGGCGCGAAAGGCGTCGGCCTGCGCCGGGTCTTCCTCGAGGGCTTCGGCCAAGGCGAGGAGCCGGGCGTTCGGCGCGTCGCCGCGCCGGGGCCGCACCAGGTCCACCAGAGCAGCCAAGCGCAGCCCTTGTCCTTCGGCGAGCGTTGCGGCGAGGGCGTCCTTCACGGCGCCGGGACGCTACCAACAAGGCCCGCGGCGCGCCTCATCCGTTTGCGGACCGGCCTGCGGGCGCCTCCATCGCCCCCGGGCGATGGCCCCGAGGCGCCGGCGACGCTAAGCCCTGCCGGTGGATCCCCGCCTCAAGCCCGTGCTCGGGTTTCTCGCCTTCGCCGTCGGCTCGGCCTTCGCCTACACCGCCGGATCCGTCGCCCTCACGGGCACCGGCGTCGCGCCGCCGACGGGCCCGGGCGTAGTGCGCGGCACGGTGGTGCGCGGCGAGGTGACCCGCGAGAGCCCCGTCGGCGCGCCTTTCCTCTACGGCCTCGTGCGCCTCGGCGGCGCCGGCGGCGGCGCGGGCGTGGACCAGAGCTGGTCGAAGATCGACGGGAGCGCCGCGGTCACCGTCGCCACGGACGCCGGCGAGGTCGACATCGAGCTCCCGCGTCCGGACCGTTGGCGAGGCGCCGCGCGCTTCGAGGACGCGGAGGTCACCTCCCTCGGCGGCCTGCCCATCATCAGCGACGCGACGGACGTGGACGAGCGCCTTCGCCCGCCCTTCCGGCTTCGCGTCAAGGCGCTCCGCGCCGGCGACACCGTCGTCTTCGCCCCCGGCGACGCGGGCGCCGAGGGCGAGCTTTGGGTCGGTGACGAAGCCACCATCGCCGCCGATCTCACCGCCAAGGAGCAGGGGCGCTGGCCCGTGGTGGGGCTCATGGCGGTCATGGCGCTGGTGAGCTTCGTGCTCGCCTTTCGCACGCTTCAGCCCGGCCGCGGCTGACGCGTCCGGTATGGTCGCACGGTGAGCGTCAGCCCCCGCCGCGACGTCTACGCGAACCTGCTCCGGGACACGCGGGGTCTGCGCCGCGAGCAAGCCCGGAGCCGCGACGGCTGGTACGAGGCGCTTCCCTGGGACCAGAAGGAGGCGTCGCTCTTCGAGCTCGAGATGCTCCTCAAGGGCTTCGCCTGCTTCGGCAACGCGCGAAACCACCCGGGCCCGCCGAGCGCGGAGACGCCCATCGGACACGACTTTCACGCCGAGCTCCTGATGGTCCGCGACGCCATCGCCCAGGCCATCGTGCGCGTCCGCGAGCTCCTCGGGGAGCGCGAGAAGGCCTACGTCTTCAGCCGTTACCTCGAGTCCGTCGCGCCCGCGGACGCGCTCCGAAGCCGGCTGGTCAAAGAGCAGCTCTCCCAGGACACGCCGGACGAGTCGCTCTTCGTGCTCCGGAACACCTTCGGTAGCTTTCTCGAGCTGGCCGATGGTCTGCTTCGCCTGGAGCGCGTGTCGCACCGCCAGTACTTCGCGCTCCTGGGCACGATCACGCGCGAGATCAGCCGGAACACCTACTTCAACCCGCTCGTGGCCCTCGAGTTTCGCCCGGAGCTCGACCGCATCCGCCACGCGGAAGTGCTGGAAGCGCTCCACAGCGCGCACGACGCCGCGCACCGGAGCGTGGCCCTCACCTTCCTCACGCTCTTCCGCGCGCTCCGCTACCTCGACCTCGTCGACGAGTATGCGAGCGCGCCGGCCCCGGCGGGCCGGAGCTACCCCATTCTGGCGGTCCTTCGGAGCGACCTGCGGGCGCTGACGCGCTTTCTCGGCGCCGGCGCCGGCGTGTCCATGGCCGACGGCTTCGAGCGCCTGCTCTTGCGGGTGCCCGCCGCGGCGCTGGGCGACATGAAGGATGCGCTCACGGACGACGCCGCGCGCCTCGTGTCCCTGCGGAGCACGCTGGAGGGGCTGGCCAACGTGCTCCGCGTCGAAGTCCGGCAGGTGCTCGAGCGCGAGCTCCCGGCGGCCAAAGCCGCGGCCGACGACGCCGAGCTCGGGACGCGCCTCGTGCTGGCGACGGCGGCGCTCAGGGGCACGCTCCACCACACGATCCGCCAGCTCGCGACGGAGCTCCAGCCGGACGCGGTGCCGCTGCTGGCGAGCCCCGGCGAGGCCGCGCGCGTGGCGAGCGAGCGCCTGCGCCGGGACATCTGGATGTTCGCGCAGATCCTCCGCGCCTTTCTGGCCAAGGCCAAGGCCGCGCCGGAGGAGTGGGACGGCTGGTCCGCGAGCGGCAGCTTCCAGTTCGTCCGGGAGTTCCTCGACCACTTTCGGGCCATCGGCTACCAGCTCGTCCGCGCCAGCGACTACACGCGCATGGGGCGCTTTCTCGCGTCCCTCGAGGGCCTCCGGGACGTGGACCTCCTCGAGCCCGCGCGCCTCGAGGACGCCGTGTCCGAATGTGAGGCCTTCCGGAGCTTTCTCGAGACGCTCTTTCGCGAGGTGGGGCAGCGCCAGGAGCTCCGGGAGACGCCCTTCGACCGGCGCGCGGCCGCGGACACGCTCCGCATCTACCTCGGCGCGGCCTGACCGATCACGCCGAGCGTGCGCGTGGCCGTCGCCTCCCAGGTGAAGGTGCCGTGCACGTGCGCGCGCGTCCGCTCCCGCACCGAGGCGAGCGTCTCCGGCGCGTCCATGAGCCTCGCGATGCGCGCTGCGAAGGCCTCGGCGTCACCGCTCGGCGCGAACCAGCCGTTCACGCCGTCGGTGACCACGTCGCGGATGCCCTCGAGGTCCGCGGCCACGGTCGGGAGCCCGGACGCGCCGGCTTCGAGCATGACGATGCCGAAGCCCTCCATGTCCCCGGGGACGACCACGTTGGGCATCACGAAGAGCGCGCCCCGGGCGTAGAGCGAGAGCAGGCTCGCGTCGTCGACCTTGCCGAGGCAGCGCACGCGCGCGCCGAGGCCCGCCCGGGCGATGGCCGCCTCGATGGCCGGGCGTTCGGGCCCGTCGCCGGCCAGCCAAAAATGCGCCCGCGAAGGGAGCCGGGGCATCACGTGCTCGATGAACCAGGCGAAGCCCTTTCGCTTCACCTGCCGGCCCACGGTGACCAGCAGAAAGGCGTCATCGGGGAGCGCCGGCGCGCCCGCGACCTGGCCCGAGGCCGGCGCCGCGAAGCGCGCCACGTCCACGGCGTTCGGCACCACGTGCACGCGGGAGGCCGGCGCGCCGCGCTCCAGGAGCTGCGCCGCCGTCGCCCGGCTCACGGGCAAGAACCCATCGAGCTGTGCGCAGAGCCGGCGAATGCCGGCCTGGTAGGCCGGCTGGGTCTCCGTCACGTCGAGGCCATGGGCGATGGCCAAAAGCCGCACGCCCCGGCGCCGGAGCGCCGGACCGAAGAGCAGCGCCGGGAGCGCCGTCGTCATGCTCGTGAAGAGCACGGCGTCGGCCCGGTGCCGGCGCGCCGCGACGAGCAGCCGGGGCCCGAGGCCGAGCAGGAAGGGCACGGCCTTCCGGTGCACGTCCCGCCAGCTCGAGCGCAGCGCCAGCGTCTCGAGGGCGACGTCGTCGCGGCCGCGCAGGGCCGCGTGCAGCTCCGTGGCGACGCGCTGCATGCCGCCGACGTTGTCGAGGGGCGCGCCCTCGGGCGGAAAGGAATGGGACGCGAAGAGGAGACGCATCGTCCGGGGGTGATGCGCCGAGCGCCCCCGCGGCGCCAGCGGAGCCCCGGGGGCTCAGGCGAAGTCCGCGAGCTCGACGTCGCCGGCGAAGACGCGCCGCGCCGGGCCCCGCATGCGCACGGGCTGGTCCCGGGCGCCCACGGTAAGCGTGAGCCGCCCGCCGGGCAGGTCCACGGGCAGCGGTCGCCCGCGCTCCCAGCGTCCCGTCTCCACGGCGGCCACGGCCGCGGCGCAGGCCCCGGTCCCGCAGGCCCGGGTCCAGCCGCTGCCGCGCTCGAACACGTGGAGCGTCATGGCGCCTTGCCCCATGCGGCCGAAGCCCACGTTCACGCCTTCGGGAAAGCGCGGGTCCGCGCCGAGGGCTGGGCCCAGGGTGAAGCGCGCGTCGCCCACGTCGTCGAAGGTGACCAGGTGCGGGTTGCCCATGCTCACGGCCGTGGCCTCGAGCGTGCGCTCGCCGAGGGGAAAGGCCCCGCCCACGAGCGGGCCGTCGTGGTCCAGGGGCAGCGCTTCGGCGGCGAGCTGCGGCACGGCCATGGCCACCTCCACGTCGAGGCCTCCCGGCGCCAGCGTCACCTCGTGCGGGCCTGCGTCCGTCGCGATGGTCAGCGCGTCGCCGGAGGCGCCGAGGAAGCGCGCCACGCAGCGCAGCCCGTTGCCGCACATCTCCGCGGCGCTCCCGTCCGCGTTCCGGACGAGCATGCCGGGCGCCGCTCGGTCGACGAAGAGCACGCCGTCGGCGCCGATGCCCGTGTGCCGGTCGCAGAGCGCGCGCACGCGGCTGGCGTCGGCCGGCGTGAGGCCCGCGTCCTCGGCTTCCCGCGTATCGACCACGATGAAATCGTTGCCCAGGCCCTCGTACTTCGCGAAGCGCACCGGGCGTTCATAGGTGTCCCGGCGGGAGGGCGCCATGGCCGCTTCGTCGCCAGGCGCCCCGGCTTTCGCTACATTGGTGGGTCATGAAACTTCGCTTCTTTATCTTCGCCCTCGCCTTCGTGGCCTGCGGCGACGACGACCGGACGGACCTGCCGGACCTGGGGGAGGACCTCGGCACGTCCGAGATGGGCGCGGACGCCTCCGCGGATGCGCTCACGGACTCGGGCGCGGACCTCGGCCCGGACCTTGGTCCGCCCGTGGAGGTCAGCTACGCCTGCACCGCCGACGTGGGTCTCGACCGGCCCTTCGAGGCCTGCGCGCCGGACAGCCGCTGCCCGAACGTCGAGCCGCTCATCTTCACCATGCCGCGCGACGAGGGCGTGGAGCCGGATCCCTACGACACGGAGACGCCGGCCCCGCCCTGCGAGTCGAACGGCGAGGCCATCGCCGCCGGCCGCTTCGCCGTCTCCGATGGCGTGGCGCGCACCTTCGAGGTGGACGGCGTAGAGCGCCGCGCCTGCGTCGCCGAGCCCGAGTCCTTCGAGCCGGGCCGGCCCCGGGCCCTCGTCCTCTTCCTGCATGGACTCGGCGGCTCGGCGCAGGACCTCTACCTCGAGACCAACCTTCGCCGGCAGGCCGAGGACTTCCGCGTGGGTCCCTTGGGCACGCCGAGCGGCTTCTTCCTCGCATCGCTCCAGGCGCGCAACGTGCACGGCCCGAACACGACGGACGGGCCGCACTGGGACCACGCCTTCCGGGACCTCTACGGTGAGGGCTTCGAGGGCGAGACGATGAACGCCGACGTGCGCTTCATCGACCGGGTCATCGACGCGCTCGTGGCCGAATACCCGGACGACCTGGACACGGACCGCATCTACGTCGTGGGCTGGGACGACGGCGGCGAGATGGCGCTCTTCTACGGTCTGCTGCGCCATGACGCGCCGACGCCGGGCGGTCAGCGCGTGGCGGCCATCGCCACGGTGGGCGCCAAGGACCCCTTCGTGCAGGAGGACGAGTCAGACGAGTCCTGCGCCCTGGCCACGCTGCCGGTCTCGAACGTGCCCATCCTCTACATCAGCAGGAGCTGCGACACCGTGGCCTGCGACACCAATCAGCTCATCGACCTGAACCGGGGCACGCCCATTCAGCTGCCGCCGGGCAGCGACGCCGAGGCCCTGGTTCGCCGGCTCGCGGTCGAGGCGGGCAACGAGAACATCGAGCGGGTGATCCTGGGACCGCGGAACGGGACGACCAACTGCGCGAGCTCGAGCGCCTGTTTCCGCCGGGCGGCGGAGGAGGAGCCGGACCGCGACGCCACCCGGCTCCATCGCCGGTGGATCGACGACATCGGCCCCGAGGGCATCGACAACAACGACTACGAGCCCCGGCTCCTGGACTGGCTCGCGGACAACCCGCTGCCCCTGGACGAAGAAGAGCCGCTCTGAGCCGCGGTCCGGAAGCCGAGCCGTTGCCCGCACGTCCTGAGGTAGGCTCCCGGGACGCCGCTGGGGTGGCGAGGAGGTGGTATGGCCGAGAGTGTGTACAAGGTGATCGAGCTCGTGGGCACGAGCTCGGAGTCCTGGGAGAAGGCCGCGAACGCTGCGATCGCGCGTGCGGGCAAGAGCCTCGACGACCTGCGCATCGCGGAGGTGGTGAAGCTCGATATGCAGATCGAGAACGGCAGCGTGGTGACCTACCGGGCGCGCGTGAGCGTGTCCTTCAAGTACCGCGACGACGACTGACGCCGCGGCGGTCAGGAGCACCCCGGTGGGGACCGGCCCCGCCTGGGGCGCGCCTGGCCGTCGTGAAGCTCCGGCGCGGCCTGGGCCGGCAGTGCCCGGGCGGAGCGGCGTGGGCGTAGCGGCGTGGGCGTAGCGGCGTGGGCGGCGCGGCGTGGGCGCAGCGCCGACGTCGTAACGCCACTTTGGCGCGGCGTTGCCGTACCTTCGCGACGTGCGTCTTCTGCTTGGTCTGGTCTGCTGCGTCGCCGCGCTCGCGTGCGATGGGGTGATCGGCGATCCCCTGGCGCCGGCAGGACCGCGCCCTTCGAGCGACCCGCGCGCGCCCATCGACCCGGCGACGCTCGAGGACACGCGCTTCGACGCGCGCATCTGGCGCCTCAGCCCCGATCAATACGTGCGTGAGTCGCGGCGCCTCTTCGGCGCCGCCGCGCCGGCCATCGAGCTTCCCGGCTCCGCGTCGGAGGATGGGCTCACGAACATCGCCGCCAACGCGCGCATCGACACGGGGAGCGCGGCGCGCTTCCGGGACGGGGCGACCACGCTCGCCCGCTGGGTCGTGGCGGAGCGAGCCACGCGCTGCGACCCCTGGGGCACCGCGGCGTGTGCCGAGACGCTCCTCGGCTGGCTCCCGGACGAGGCCTATCGCCGCCCGGCCACGGACGAGGAGCGCAGCAGCCTTCGCGCGCTCTACGAGGGCCTCGAGGCCAGCTACGGCTTCGACTACGCCATCGAGGGCGTCGTGCGGGCCGTGCTGCTCTCGCCGGAGTTTCTCTACCGCACGGAGGTCGGCGCCCCCGGCGCCCGCGGCGACGTGGTGACGCTGGCGCCCTACGAGATCGCCAACCTGCTCGCCTTCGGCATCACCGACGAAGCCCCCGACGCCGAGCTCTTGGCCGCGGCCGAGGGCCTCGCGGACCCGGACGTGCGCGAGGCCCAGGCGCGGCGCTTGATGGCCTCGTCGGCGCCCGTGTGGCAGCGCTTCTTCTGGGAGTGGCTCGAGATGGCGACGCTCGAGAGCCAGGGCCAAGAGGTCGGCCTCTCCGACGCCGTCGTGGCGCAGATCGAAGAGGAGTACGCGACCTTCGTCGCGGAGATCGTGGTCGGAGAGCGCGGCACGCTACGGGACCTGCTCTCGACGACGCGCAGCTGGGCCCGGCCGGAGCTCGCGGCCTACTACGGCGCCGAACACCCGGGCGAGGGCCTGGCGCCCGTGGAGCTCGACCCCACGCAGCGGGCGGGGCTACTGACCCGGGGCGTCTGGCTCGTGAGCCACGGCAAGCGCGGGCGCGCCAACATCGTGCGCCGGGGCATGGGCATCTACCGCGACGCCATGTGCAACAACATCACGCCCATCGACATCGACCTCGAGGAGGCGCTGGTGGACCTCGTGGGGGAGGACGCCACGGTGCGGGAGATCGTCGAGGCCCGAGGCAACGACCCGACCTGCGGCGGCTGCCACGAGATCGCGGACCCGGTGGGGCTGGTCTTCGAGAACTTCTCCGGCGACGGGCGCTGGCAGACCGAGTACGCGGCCGATGGGCTCCCCGTGGAGCCGCAGATCGACCTCGAGCTCGGCACCTTCGACAGCGCCGCCGAGTTCTCCCAGGCCCTGGCCGACGACCCGGCCTTCAAGCACTGCATGATCCAGCGCTTCGCCCATTTCCTCATGGGCATCGACGTGGGCAGCCCGCGGGCCATCCGCTGGACCTACGACGCGCTCACTCGCTTTGATGCCTCCGGGGGCTCCTTCGAGGAGCTGCTCGTGTCCATCGTGCGTCACCCGGCCTTCGTCGAGCGGCGGAGGGAGCCCTGAGCATGGCCCTTTCGCGACGAGACTTTGCGCGCCTCCTCGGCGCTTCGGCCCTCGGGGCAGGAATGGCCCCGGCGCTCCGCCGCGCGGGCGCCCAGGCGACGGCCGCGCCGGTTCGCTTTTTGGCGATTCGGACGCCGCACGGCACGGACCGGGACTACTGGATCCCGCGCAACTCGGACGGCTCCGAGCCCGACGCGGACGCGCCGCTCCGCGGGCTGATGTTCGCTTACGAGAACTCCATGCTGGACCCGCTCGCGCCTTGGGCGGACCAGGTCACGGTGCTCGACGGCCTCGACACGGAGGTCATCAAGGAAGGCACGCGCGCCGGCGTGCGCACGTTCCACGGGCACAACGAGCAGGGCACGATGCTGACGGGCGCGCAGGCGCCGGCGGACCGCGAGGGTTTCTTCGACGGGCACCCGTCCCTCGACTTCTTCCTCCACGGCCGCCTCGGCGCGCCGTCGCTCATCACCGCGAGCGTCGCCGGTGCGGGCAGCTGGAAGTGCATGAGCTTCGACGACGGCGGTCGCCCGCGGCCGCCGGAGAGCGACCCGCGGAGCGTGTTCCGGGCGGCCTTCCCGGGCGATTTCGCGCCGCCGGATCCGGAGGAGCCCGTGGTGGACTTCACCGCGGGGGAGCAGGCCATCGCCGCGCATGGCGCCGCGCGCCTCGAGCAGCTCCGGGCGCAGCTGAGCGGCACGGAGCGAGAGAAGGTCGAGGCGCACCTCGCCGCGATGAATGCGCTCACGCCGGACGGGATGCCGCCGGGCATGGTCGGCGCCTGCACGACGCGGGGCACGGACGTGCCCGGCCGCGACGGGCGCCTCGGGGCGTGGAGTGAAGTCCGCGAGGTGACGCGGGTGCACGCGCAGGTCATCGCGCAGGCCTTCGCCTGCGGCCGGTCGCGCATCGCGACGCTGCAGATCTTGAACGACTTCCCGAACTTCTACACGGACGTGCCCGGCGTGCGGACGCCGGCGATTCGAGCGCGCTACGGCGACACCTTCCGCTTCCACGAGAACCTCGTGCACGACTACTGGTCGGCGAGCGGCAGCGACCGGGACAACCTCCGCGTGGGCTACGCGACGGGGCAGCGCTGGGCCGCGGGCCACTTCGCCGCCGTGCTCGAAGAGCTCTCGGCCATGCCGGACCCCTTCGACCCCATGGGCGGCTCGATCCTCGATAACACCGTGGTGTACTGGCACAACGAGTTCGGCCACGGCCCGCACGACCTGCAGGACACGCGGCACCCGGTGGTCATCGCCGGCGGCGGGGGCCGCGTGCTCCGCCTGGGCCGCTACCTCCGGCTCCGGAACATCGACTCGAACGAGCGCGTGCCGCACAACCGGCTGCTCGTGAGCCTCTGCCACGCCGTGGGCCTGACGGACATCGACCACTTCGGCGACCGGGACCTGGTCGACAACCCGGCCTACCGCGGCCCCCTCCCCCCCCTCATGGCCTAACCCAGGGGACGGACCCGACAAACCGAACAAACGCGCCCAAAAAGCGCAACGATTTCGTCAGCGTTAGTTCGGTTAGTCGGGTCCGTCCCCTGCTACAGCGCGTAGCTGGCGCCGAGGTTCATGGCGAACTGGTTGGTGGCGACGTCGAAGTCGCCACCGCCCTCCTCGCTGAAGATTTGGTGCCGTCGCCAGCCGGCTTCGACGAACACGCCGATACGCTCGCGGATGATCCACTGCCCGCCGGCGAGCAGGCCCAGGTTGAAGCCGATGCCCGTGTCGTTCGTGCCCGTGAAGACCTCGTCCTCGGAGGCGATGCTCAGGCCGAAGGGCGCGAGCCCGTAGACCTCGAAGTCGCTTCGGCCGACGGCCACGATCCAGCCGGTCTTGAAGAAGACGTCGAAGTCGAACACCGGTTGCCGGTTCGTGTCCGGGTCGAGCTCGAAAGAGCGAATCTCGAAGAGCCCCCCAATGGCGAAGTTAGCGTTGAGCGGCGCTTGATAGCGCAGCCCGAGCCCCACGCTTGGGTCCAGGTCGACGTCTTCGCCGGGGTCATAGCTGGCGTCGCCGCCGAATCCGAGGAGCAGATAGGCGTTGAGCTGCTGCTGCAGTTCGGCGCGCCGCTGCGCGTGGGCCGGCGTCGCGAAGGCCAGGCCTCCGGCCACGACAAGCGCGGCGAAGGCGGTCGAAAGGAAGGCGGAGTAGGAAGAGCAGTCCTTCATGGCCCGCAAGGAGTGACCGACGACCGCGGCCGGGTCACGCCACGGGGCTGCCCTTGTGCGTTTCCGCGCCGTCGCCCGACGGGCAGGCCGCCCCGGCTCAGTTGGCTTCGGGCTCGGCGGCGGTGGCCAAAGCGGCCGCCTGGGCTTCCCGGTAGGGCGCCAGGTAGCGCTTCAGGAACGTCGGCTTCTGGTCCCGCACGTGCGACACGGCCCCGATGCGCTCGAGCAAGCGGATGTATATGAAGGGGATGTCCAGCTGGTACCAGAGGAAGTTGTTGCTCGCGCTCAGTGGGAAGAGGTGGTGGTTGTTGTGCCACTCGCCGGCGACCATGCCCGACCAAAGCTGGTTGATGGACAGGTCCTGCCGGTTGAAGTCGACGCCCTCCCGGCGCCGGTCCTTGCCGGACCCGTGCGCGCCGTAGTTGAAGGTCCGGATGCCGATGGCCCAGAAGAGCGCGCTGCCAAAGATCGCCGTCGCGAGCGCGTGGCCGCCCAGCAGGAAGAACGCGGCGTACCAGAAGGCCCAGTTGCCAAAGAAGCTCAGGTAGGTGCGGAGCGGCTTCTCCGCCGTGCCCCAGCGCAGGTACTCCTCGTAGGTGTGGTGCGGCTCGCCGGTCCGCTCGAGCAGGCGCACCACGCGCGCGTAGTCCTCTTCGGACAGATCCGTCGCGATGGGCTGGTGGTTCACGTCTGCCAAGAAGCAGTAGAGCCCGCCCGCGTTCGGGTTGTACGGGTCGCCGGGCTCATCGGACTTCGCGTGATGCACGTGGTGGCTCACGAGGTAGATCTCGTCCGGGCAAATGCGCACCACCAGGTTGCGGGTGATGAAGCGCCAGACCTTGCTCTCGAAGCGGTACGCGCCGTGGGTCCCGAAGCGGTGCAGCCAGATGGTCCCGTAAGAACCCATGGCCACCATGCTGTAGAAGAACCCCACCACCACCAGCGACCAGCTGAAGTGGAAGAAGAGAAAGGCCAGCAGGAAGGGCACGAGCGAGCCCGTGAACACCAGCATGCTGAAGGCCTGCCAGTTCTTCCGGTCGCGGATGAAGTTCATGCGCGAGAACCACTCGCGGAAGAGCTCGCGAGCCGTCGGCTTCGAGAGCTCTCCGTTCGCGTCAGTCCAGCCATAGGCGGGCTCACGCAGCACGCGGTCGAGGAAGGCCATGCAAGTCTCCGCCGCAGAGGGTGGGCGGCAGAGGGAGCTGCACCGCGGCGCCGGGAAGCTAACACAAGTTCTATTTGGCGCCGCTGCCACTTGAACATGCCTTGTGCGCCAGCTCCGCTCCCGCCGCCGCGCCGAGTCGGCCGTGACGTGCGGCGCCGGCAGCGCGCGCCGCACCAGAGCCGCCCGTACCAAGGGGCTCGGACCAGATGTTGAGCGAATCGTGAGCGCCCCGAAATACAGGGCCATCGGGGCTGCGCGGCGCCTCGCAACCGTCGTCTCGTAACGCGGTCTCCGCCTAGCCTGAGGAGGCACCGACAAGGCCCCCACGATGTCCCGACGCCTCCCGCTAACCATGACCGGCTCACTGCTCGCGCTCGCCGCGTGCACGGGCACCATCGGGCCGGACCCGGGCAGCCCAAGTGGCCCGCCCGCGACCGGCGAGCCGCCGGCGGGTGAGTGCTCCATCGAAGCCGTGCTCGAGCGCAACGCCTGCACCACCTGCCACGACACCACGCCGGGCATCACCGGCGGCGGCCTCGACCTGCTCTCCGAGGGGCTCACGGCGCGGCTGCTCAACCAGCCCTCGGGCAACCCGGACTGCGCCGACGACCGGCTCGTGGACGGCGCCCTCCCCGCCGCGTCCATTCTGCTTCGCGCCATCGACCCGGAGGGCTTCGCGGCCCACGGCTCTTCGGACTGCGCCCCGCAGCGCATGCCGCTCAACTCGGAGCGCACGGTGTCCAGCGACGACGTGCGCTGCGTGCAGGCCTGGGTGGAGAGCGTGGCGGACGGCGGCGCCGTGGAGACGCCGGCGCCCTTCGACGTGGCGCCGCTCGAAGCCGCCGTGGCCAAGGTGAAGATGCTCCTCCACGGCGGCGCCGTGACCGACGAAGAGCTCGCCCTCGCGGGCAGCGACGGCGCCCTGGACCCGGCGGGGCTCCGGACCCTCATCGACCGCTGGGTCTGGACCGAGCCCGGTCAGCTCACGCCGGAGTTCGACGCCAAGCTCGAGGGCTTTTTGACCCTCGCGCTCCAGCAGCGGGACCCCGGCGGCTCGGCCACCTTCAAGTATCAGAGCCAGCTCTTCTTCCGGCTGAAGGGCGACCTGCCGCCGCCGGCAGTCAACCCCCGGCTCGCGCAACCGAACTTCCAGGGGCACTTCGTGGGCGCGGCCCGCGACCTGTTCGCGGAGCGCCGGGACTTCCGCGAGGTCGTCACCACGCGGCGCTGGCGGGTCACCACGGGGCTCCTGGCCGCGCTCGTGCACACGGACGACCCGAACCTGCACGACGACCGGGGTCGCTTCGCGGAAATGGACAAGTTCGGCCGCTTCGCACACTTCGAGGAGGGCGATTTTTCCGACTGGCGCACGGTGACCATCGAGCAGGCCACGGAGAGCGCACCGCCGACGCACGTCTACGAGAACACGGCGGAGCTCGCGGCCTCGCTCCGGGCCATTCCCGAGGGCGGGAGCCTGCGCCTCCGCGTGCCGCGCGTGGGCTTCTTCACCACGCTCGTCTTCCTCGACAATTGGGAGACGAACCCGGACAACCAGTTCCGGGTCACGGCGAGCCAGGTGCTCATCGGCGCGCTGGATTTGATCTTCGAGGCGAGCGACACGACGCCGCCGGCGAGCCTCGCGGGCCTGGCGGACGACCACGCGGAGGTCGGCACCGCTTGCTACAGCTGCCACCAGCACCTCGACCCCATGCGGACGGTCTTCGACCGCTACTTCACCTACGGCGGGCGTGCGGCGCCCTCGCCTTCGAGCGAGGCCAGCACCTTCGCCTTCCACGGCCACGTGGTGCCGGAGGTCCCGTCCATGGACGCCTTCGCCGGCGCCGTGGCTTCGCACCCGCGCTTCGCCACGGCCTGGGCGCAGAAGCTCTGCATGTGGGCCAACGCCCAGCGCTGCAGCGAAGCGGACCCGGAGTTCCAGCGCGTGGTGGCAGCCTTCCGCGAGGGCGACGACGCCACGTCGAGGGACGACGACTACCGGCTGAGCGTGCTCGTGCGCGAGCTCTTCGCTTCGCCGCTCGTGACCGGCGCCGCGGCCACGGACACGCACGACGACCGGGAGTTCCGCGTGAGCGCGACGCGCTTCAAGCACTTCTGCCACGGCCTCAACGCGCGCTTCCGCCAGGCGGCCGCGCAGCGCTGCGTGGACGAAGAGCTGCCCGCGGAGGCGTGCAACCCGCGGACGCGGGGCTGCGGGAGCTGGCGCCAGGGCCAGGCGCTCGGCGAAAGCGGCTACGCCCGCGGGGCCCGGGACCTCATCACGCCGAGCGGCCAGGATCCGGTGGTGGCCATCGCCGCGCGGGAAGCATGCCGGGACCGCGCGAGCGACGCGACGCAGAACGACGGGCCCTTCCCGAGCGGCAGCGACGCAGCGGCCAACGTGAGACGCATGGTGGAGACGATCATGGGGCTGCCGCCCTCGCATTCGCGGCACGACGTGGCCGTCGAAACGCTCACGGGCCTTCACGACCGCATGCGCGAAGCGGGCGCTAGCCGGCGCGACGCGCTCCGGAACGTGTTCGTCATCGCCTGCGAATCGCCGGACCTGCAGGGGGTGGGGCTATGAGACGCGGCCATCGCAAAGGAGCGGGGACGATGAAGCGCCGAAGCTTTCTTCGCGGGTCCGGGAGCCTCGCGCTCGCGTCCCTCGCCACGGGCCTGCCCGCATCGTTTTTGCGCACCGGGCGCATCGTAAAGGCGCAGGCCGGGACGCGGCCGAGCTTCCTCGTGCTGGCCGTGTCGTCCGGCGGCGACCCGCTCAACGCGAACTGCCCGGGCAGCTACCCGAACCCGAGCGACGCGAGCGATGTGCGCTGGGGCATCGACCACGCCACGGTGAGCGAGCTCGGCAGCGGCCCCATGGGCAGCGTCGGCGGCGTGCCCTACGGCGCGGCGGACTTCGCCGAGGGCGTGCCCTGCCGCCTGGGCGACACGCTCACCTGGTCGGCGCGGCCCTGGGCGGAGCTGCCGGAAGCGGTGCGGCGCCGCATGTCCGTCGTGCGGCATCAAACCTACACGAACGCGCACCCGGAGTTCGCGAACGTGTCGCGCTTCCATGGCGCGGTGAAGGGGCCCGGGCGCATCGGCGTGGAGTCGCTCCCTTCGTTTATCGCGCAGGAGACGGCGGGCCCGCTCGGCACCACGCTGCCGACGCCCATCAGCCTGGGCGGGCCCGGCGTGAGCTTCCAGGGCACGCCGCTCCGCAAGCAGTCGCCGGACACGCTCCAGTCGCTCTTTTCCGAATCCGGCAGCTGGCGCGGGCTCACGCCGACGCAGTTCGCGGACTTCCGCGACGAGGCCATGGACGCCATCTATGGCGAGCTGCGCGACAGCGGCACGCACGCGCAGCGGAGCTACCTCGACGCGCACGCCCGCAGCCGGGCGGACGCGCGGGACCTGGTGGGCGCGCTGAGCGAGGCGCTGGCGCCGGTGGCGGCGACGGGCGACGCGGTGGCCAAGCAGGTGCTGGCGGCGGTGGCGCTCTTCGAGCACGCGGTCACGCCGGTGGTCACCATTCAGCTGCCCTTTGGCGGCGACAACCACCAGGATTCGGACCTCGAGGTCGAGGTCAGCGAGCAGCTCCAGGGCATCGAGGGCATTCGCCGGCTCTTCGCCGAGGCCGAGCAACGGGGCCTGAGCGAGCGCGTCACCTTCGCCACGCTCTCGGTCTTTGGCCGGGAGCTGAAGCGGAACCGCTTTGGCGGCCGGGGTCACCACGGCGTCGACCACGCCATGGTGATGGTGGGCCCGGGCGTGTCGCCGGGGCTGCACGGCCAGGTGGAGCCGCACGACCGGGACTTCCGCGCCGGCGCCATCGGCGACGTGTCCATCGAAGAGACGCTCTCGGCGGCGGGCAAGACCTTGGCCGCGGCCGTCGGCGTGCCGAACGAGGTGCTCGAGCAGCGCATCGTGGGCGGCCGCGTGCTCTAGCAGGCCGCTGCAGGGGTCGCGGGCGAGGGGCCTCGGCTCGGCGCCGGCACTCGGTGGCGGGCAGCTTGGCGGGACTCGGCGCTCAGCTCGGCTCGGCGGGCTTGCGCCGGCGGCGACGGCGGCGGCGCTTCTTCGGCGCGTCGCCCCGGGCCGCGTCGCCCCGGGCCGCGTCGCCACGGCTCGCGTCGACAGGGCCCGCTTCGACAGGAGCGCCATCGGCGCGGCGGCCCTCGCCGGCAGGCCGCCCCTTCGAACGGTTCGCGTTCGACTTGGGTGCGCTCGACCGCGGCGCACTCGACTGCGGCGCG
>JBCCAW010000379.1:0-5853 GCA_039814655.1 Myxococcota bacterium
GGCCGCGGCGACCTTCCGGTTCACGCCCTCGTCGGTCTCGCCGAAGAGTCCGCGCCTCTCGGAATGGCCCAGGATCACGTGGCTCGCCCCCGCGTCCGCGAGGAGCACGGGAGAGAGCTCACCGGTGAAGGCGCCGGCCTCTTCGTGGTGCATGTTCTGCCCGGCGACGCCGATGCGGGAGCCTTCGAGCTCCGACGCGACCGTCGCCAAGGCCGTGGCCACCGGCGCGACCAGCACGTCGACGGTGCCCGGCGAGTCCCCCAGCGCCGTCCGGAGCGCCCCGGCGAGGCCCCGGGCCTCCGCCAGGGTCTTGTGCAGCTTCCAGTTTCCCGCCACCAGCGGTGTTCGCGTCGTCATCGCGTGTGCCTCCAAGGCATGTCTTCGTCCCTTGCTCAGCGCAAGGCTTCCACGCCCGGGAGCCGCTTGCCCTCGAGCAGCTCGAGGCTGGCCCCGCCCCCGGTGGACACGTGGGAGACGCGTTCCGCCACGCCGGCGACCTTCACCGCCGCGACGCTGTCGCCGCCGCCGACCACGGTGAAGCCCGGGCACGCCGCGATGGCCTCGGCCACGGCCATGCTGCCGCCCGCAAAAGTTGCGTTCTCGAAGAGGCCCATGGGCCCGTTCCAAAACACCGACTCGGCCTTGCGCACGCGGTCCGCGTAGAGCTTCGCGGTCTCGGGCCCGATGTCCAGGGCGAGCCGGTCCGCGGGCACCCCGTCCGTCTCCCAGGTCTCCGCCACAGTCGCCTCGAGGCCATCGCCGAGGCGGAGGTCCACGGGGAGCACGAGCTTGTCGTCGGCCCGGCTCAGGAGGCTTCGTGCGAGCGGCAGCTTGTCTTCCTCGACGAGGCTCCCGCCCATGCTCTTGCCCTGGGCCGCGAGGAAGGTGTTGGCCATGGCGCCGCCGACGAGCAGGGCGTCCACGCGGGTCAGGAGCGCCTCGAGCACGCCGATCTTGTCGGACACCTTGGCGCCGCCCAGCACCGCCACGTAGGGCCGCGCCGGGTTTTCCCGGAGCGCCGTGAGCGCCTCGAGCTCCTTTTCGAGGAGGAGCCCGGCGCCCCGGTCGCCGACGAGACGGGGGAGCGCGCTCACGGAGGCGTGGGCCCGGTGCGCCGCACCGAAGGCGTCGTTGACGTAGACGTCCGCGAGCGCCTTCAGCTCCCGGGCGAAGGCTTCGTCGTCGCTCTTCTCCCGCGCGTCGAAGCGCACGTTCTCGAGGAGCGCGACCTGCCCGTCGCGCAGGTCGCCGACGACGCGCCGCGCGCCGTCACCGGAGCACTCGTCCGTGAGCCGCACCTCCCCGCCGGAGAGGAGCTCCGCGAGCCGGACCGCCACGGGCTCGAGGCTGAGCGAGGAGACCACCTTCCCCTTCGGCCGGCCGAGGTGCGAGCAGAGCACGAGGCGCGCCCCGCGCTCGAGGAGATGCGTAATCGTCGGGAGGGCGGCGCGAATGCGGGTGTCGTCGGTGATCGCGCCGTCCTTCATCGGGACGTTGAAGTCGACGCGGCAGAAGACGCGGCGCCCCCCGACGTCGAGGTCGCGAACGCTCCGGATGCCGGTGGCGCGAAGGCTCATGACGACCTCAGAGCTTCGCGGCGAGCGTGGCCGCGAGGTCCACGAGCCGGCTGCTGTAGCCCCACTCGTTGTCGTACCAGGCCTGCACCTCGACGAGGTCGCCGCCGACCACCTGCGTGAGCCCTGCGTCGACCGTCGAGCTGGCGCTGTTGCCGATGTAGTCGGTGCTGACGAGGGGCGTGGTCTCGTAGCCGAGAATGCCCTTCAGCGGGCCCTCCGAGGCCGCGCGGAGCGCGCCGTTCACCTCGCCGGCGGAGGTCGCGCGCTTCACGTGCGCCGTGAGCACCACGAGGGAGACGTTGGGCGTGGGCACGCGGACGGCCATGCCATCGAGCTTGCCCTTCAGACCCGGCATGACGAGGCCGATGGCCTTTGCCGCGCCGGTGGTCGTGGGGATCATGGACATGGCAGCAGCGCGCGCGCGGCGAAGGTCCGAGTGCGGCAGGTCCAGGATGCGCTGGTCGTTCGTGTACGAGTGGATCGTGAGCATCACGCCCTTCTCGATGCCGAAGGTCTCCTCGAGCACCTTCGCCACGGGCGCCAGGCAGTTCGTCGTGCACGAGGCGTTGCTCACGACCTGATGCTTCGACGGGTCGAGGTCCTCCGAGTTGATGCCCATGCAGAAGGTGCCGTCGACCTCGCCCTTGCCCGGGGCGCTGAGCACGACGTGCTTCGCTCCGGCGGAGAGGTGCGCGCCGGCCGTCTCCTTGTTGCGGAATACGCCGGTGCACTCGAGCACCACGTCCACGCCCCAATCCTTCCAGGTGATCTTCGAAGGGTCGCGCTCCGCGCTCGTGGGAATGCGCTTGCCATCGACCACGAGGGCCCCGTCCTCGGCGCTCACCTGCTTGCCGAAGTGCCCGTGCACCGAGTCATGGGCGAAGAGGTGCGCGAGCGTCGCGTCGTCCGTCAGGTCGTTGATGCCCGCGAGCTCGACGCCGTCCCGGCCTTCGCTGAGCAGGATGCGCGCCGCGCAGCGCCCGATGCGGCCGAAGCCGTTGATGCCGATCTTGATGGTCATGTGTGCACTCCGCGTTCGCGTCGCAGCGATCGCGACGCAGCATGGGCGGGCCCCTCGACTCGGTTGCCGGCGACGGACCCCTCACCCGCCGGTGACGGCGTTCCTAGCAACCTTCCGCTACGAATCCAACGGTGGATCGCCCTCGTCACGGTCCCGGCGTCGACGGATGAAAAACGGCCGCTGCGCCGGAGCTCAGCGGCCGTTCGCGCCAGGAGGCTGGATCAGCTGTCCTGCTTGATCTCCGTGGTGACGAGCTCGAGCAGAGCGCTCGTGAAGCCGACGATGTCGCTGCGCGAGTGCCCGGAAGTCTTGAGCTCGCGGTACACGGACTTGGCGAGGATGCGAAGGGCGCGCTCGTCGCCGGGGACGAGGCTGGGGCGGTCGAGGGAGGAGGACATGGCGGTGGGGGTCGCGGTCAGCGGGGTCGTCATGGGGATCTCCGCGGCGCGATGATGGAAGCGCGCCGGCGACCCACGTCTCAGCAACCTCCGCGCCACTCGGCCCCGGGGCGCCTCCGCGCGCCGGCCGCTTCGGGAACCACCGGGCTTTTTGCCTGCCTGCGGCGCAAGGTGTGAACGCCGGCCCACACCGGCCGGGACGGCGAGCGCGGCCCCAGGAGGCGATCGCCGCGTAGCCGGCTACGCACTTACGACCCCCCCGCGAAAGGGGGTTCGCGGACGGCTCACCCGTCCGTGGCGTCTGCTGACTCGGCCTCTGTTCCCGTCGGCAGCCCCGAATCCGTGCGTTCGGCCTTTGCGGCGGCGTCCTCCGGGCGCGGTGCTTCGTCTCCACCGGAGGCCGGCGCGGCGCCCGGCGGTGGCTCTCCGGGCTCGAGGGAGCGAAGCCGTCCCTGCACGTAGATGCGCATGTTTCGAACGGCCTTGTCGAAGTGGAGCTCCGCGTCGTGCGCCCGGCCGAGCAGGTAGAAGACCTCCGGGTGCCGCGCCACGTACTCCGCTTCGCCCCGGACGAGGTCCTCGAGCTGGTCGATGGCGTCCCGGTAGCGCGACGGGAAGCCCGGCGCGGTCTTGTAGAGCAGGTAGGCGTAGAGGAGGCGAAGTCCCGGGCCGCTGTGCATGCGCAGGGGTGCGGGGATGTCCTCCATGGCTTCGAGGGCGCGGCCGTAGGCGCCGGCGTCCACGGAGGCACGAACCTCGGCGAAGCCCTCCATGAGCTGCCGCGCTTCCCGGGCCGCGAGCTGCGGGCCGGGCACGGGTGTCTCCACGCGCACGAGGGGCTCGCCCTCGGCGCTCATGAGCTTCGTGAGCACCTCCGCGGCCACGTAGGTCTCCCGCGAGCGACCGGAGCGCTGGGCCCGGGCGATGAAATGCGCGGCCTCGGGCTTTTGCCCGTGGGCCATGAGCGAGAGGGCCAGCTCGGCCATCTCGCCCGCGCGCTCGGCCCCGGCGTCGGCGAAGCCCGTCGCGAAGCGACGCAGCCGGCCGTAGGGCCAGTCCGGCGAGTAGATGTTGGCCAGGTAGCCTTCGAAGCGCTGAAAGCCGATGAGGTCCCGGGGCGCGGCGAGCTCGATGCGTGCGTTGTCGTCGGTGTTCAGCGGGGCGGGCTGCCGGTAGCAGTCCGGCGGCGTGCAGCCTTGGTCCGAGGGGTTGTTGGAGGCCGGGTCCGCGGTCCACTCGCCGCCGCGGCGCCGGTGCTCGATGCGCGCGAACTGCATCACCTCCTGCCGGGACCCGAGGAGAAGGCGGGCGAACACGTCGAAGGGCGAACGGACGTAGGCGCGCTCGAGCTCCGCGCTCACCCCTTCGTGGGCCATGGCCCGGCGCACGCGGCGCAGGTCCATGGGGAGCGGGCTGTCCGAGCCCAAGATGACCGTGTCGCTCGAGAGGTCTTCCGCAGCGAAGACCGCCACGTGGGCAAACTGGGACGCGAAGGTCCGATAGATGGTCTTGATGTTCTCGGGACTCAGCTCGTAGAGCTGCACCCACTCGCAGAAGATGCCGCCCTCGCGCAGGCGCCGCTTGGCGATGCGAAAATGGTCCGTGGTGAAGAGGTCCGACACCCCGGTGATCCAAGGGTTCGAGGGCTCGCTGATGATGACGTCGTAGCTCTCGTGGGTGCTCGCGAGGTGGTTTCGCCCGTCGTCGTTGACGATGGCGAGCCGGTCCCTCTCCACGTAGGGGAACGAGTCCAGCACGTAGTCGAGGCCGTTCACGTCGCTGAAGAACTTCGAGGCATCGATGATGGAGCGCTCGAGCTCGATGACGTCCACGCTGGCCACGGGGAAGTGGAGCGCCGTCCCCACGCTGACGCCGGAGCCGAAGCCGATGATGGCGACGTCGAGGTCTTCCGGGCCCTTTTCGTGAAGGAGCAGCGGGTAGGCCGACACCATGATCTGCGTCGGCATGTCGTCACCGTTCGAGGCGTCGACCTTGCCGTTGTTCTTGAGCGCGTAGTGGCGCCCCCAGCGCTCCACGGTGACCGTGGTCGAGAGCCCGTCGTGGTAGTAGACGAGGTCCGGCTCCCCCCACGCGTCACTGCAGGCGTCCGTCGCGAGGGACACGCGGAACACGCCCAGGGTCATCTGGCTGAGGTTCCAGCGGGCCGCTCCCTCCGGGCGCCAGCCCAAGAAGAAGGCGCCGGCGATGAGCGCCGGGATGAGCGGCGCCAGCACGTAGATGGTCACCGCGTACCAGGCTGGCGTTCCCGAATCCCCGGCCGGGGCGTCGGCGTCGGGCGCGGTCGTGCCGTCGTCGGGCGCGGTCGTGCCGTCGTCGGCGGCGCCGAGGATCAGCAGCACGAGCGCGCTGCCGAGGTAGAGGAAGATCCCGACCAGGATCGTCCGCTCCATGCCGAGGTTCTCCATGAGCACGAAGCCCGGGAGCCAGGCGCCGAGCACGGAGCCGAGCGTGTTGCTCGCGTAGACCACGCCGACGTCCCTGCCTACGCCGCGGCCGCCGAGGCTCCAAAGGCGAAGGACCAGCGGGAAGAACGCCCCCATGCCGACGGTGGCGGGCAGCGTGCAGAGCGCCACGGTCAGGAACATGAAGAAGCGCACCAGCCCCACGCTGTCCGCGAGGCTGTCGACGCTCCCGACCAAGGAGGCGAAGGCGCAGGGAACTTCGTCCTGGAACACGTAGTTTACGAAGGCCGCCACGCCCACGAAGAGCGCCATCAGCGCCAGCTGCAGGACCGGGAAGCGCCGAAAGGCCACGACCACTGCGAGGAAGGCGGCGAGGCAAACGGTCACGGCGCTGGCGATGGCGGCGAAGCGTCCGTCCACCACGAGGGGAACCA
>JBCCAW010000337.1:0-6490 GCA_039814655.1 Myxococcota bacterium
CGCCGCCCTTCGCGCCCCCGGCTCCGCAGCCCGCGGCGCCCAAGTCGCCGTCCTCGCCGTTCAGGCCAAAGCCCCCGCTCGCGAGGACCAGCGGGCAGTTGCGCTCCCCGGCCACGCTGATGTCGGCCGCGTTGCTGCCGGCCGACGGGAGCGCCACGCCGCCACCCTGGCCGGCCGCGTAACTTCCGTCGTCCGCGTCACCACCCCGGCCACCGCTCAGGTCCACGACGCCGTCGACGACCACGTCGCCGTAGCTCCGGAGGTCCAAGGTCCCGTCGCTGCTCGCGGCGTCGAGCTCGAGCCTGCCGCCCGCCTCGACGGTGATCGACGTGTAGTAGTAGACGCCGCTCGCCAGCCGCGTCGTCGTGCCCGCCGCGACCGTGAGTGCACCCAGCGTGCTCCGCGGCGGCGCGCTGTCGAAGAAGGGCGGGGGCTGGCACGCGCCGGCCGCGCAGATGTCTTCGCCCACGCAGGCGTTGCCGCAGGCGCCGCAGTTGGCCGGGTCCGTGGCCGTCTCGACCTCGCAGCCCGTCTCGAAGACGCCGTCGCAGTCGCCAAAGCCCGCGTCGCAGGTTGCGACGCACGCGCCGTCCGCACACTCGTTCACGCTGGCGCCGGGCTGCGGGCCGCACACCACGCCGCAGGCGCCGCAGCTCCGCCCGTCGGTCCGCACGTCGACCTCGCACCCGTCGGCGGCCTCGCGGTTGCAGTCGAGGGCGCCCATCACACATGCGAAGGCGCAGCGGCCGCCGGTGCAGATCGGTACGGCACCGGGGATGGCGCCCGGGCAAACGACGCCGCAGCCGCCGCAGTTGAGCGGGTCCTCGTCCGCCGGCGCCTCGCAGCCGTTCTCCGCGTCCCCGTCGCAGTCGGCGAGACCACCTCCGCAGCCGGCCACGTCGCAGCCGAAGGCCGGACCCGGAGCGCAGCGCCCGAGGGCGCCGGGCACGTCGCAGCTCCGGTCGCCAAAGTCGTCGACGCGCCCATCGCAGTCGTCGTCGACGCCGTTGCAGGTCTCGGTCCCGGCGGGGTTCACCTCGGCGTCGCCGTCGTTGCAGTCGCCGAGGCGCGTCGTCCGCCCGGGCACGAGCTCGCAGGTCGCCAGCGGCGCCATGGTGTCGTCGCCGTAGCCGTCGCCGTCGGCGTCCAGGTACCAAAGCGCCATGTCGCAGCGTTCGTCGACCTCGCCGTTGCAGTCGTTGTCCCGGCCGTCGAGGAGCTCCGGCGCCCCGGGGAAGATCGCCCCGTCGAGGTCGTCGCAATCGGCACGCAGGTCGTCGCCGGCGCAGGCCGCGTCCGGGAAGCCGTCGCCATCGTCGTCCTCGAGGTCCGTGCCCGCGCCCTCACGCCGGAAGGTGAAGTCCGCCCGGCCGCTGCAATCGTCGTCGATGCCGTTGCAGGCTTCGGTGGCGAGCGGGCTCACGTCCCGGCGCGCGTCGTCGCAGTCGAGGGGCGTGAGCGCAAAGCCCGCCGGCGGCGCGCAGCTCTCCACCGTGTCGCTCGGCGTCCCGAAATCATCGCCGTCGGCGTCGCGGTACCAGGTGAGCGTGGCCATGGTCTCGTCGACGAAACCGTCGCAGTCGTTGTCGACGCCATCGCAGGCTTCGAGCAGCCCGCCGTGCCGGTCCCGGCGCACGTCGTCGCAGTCGTCGTCGAAGACGGAGAAGCCCACGGCCCCCGCGCACGCGCGCGCCGGGGAGAGCGGGTCGCCCCGACCGTCGCGGTCCGCGTCGACGAAGACGTCCACCTGCACGCCCTCGTCGATGATGCCGTTGCAGTCGTTGTCGATGCCGTCGCAGACCTCGCTCCGGCCGAAGGCGACGCGCGGCGAGGCGTCGTTGCAGTCCTGACCGCAGGCGAGCACCCCGTCGCTTCGCGCGTTGCAGCAGCGGGCATCGGTCTGTCCGTCGCCATCGCGGTCGAGGGCGCCAGTGGTGCTCGGGTCGCAATCCTCGTCCACGTTGCCCGCGTCGCAGACCTCCCGCGCCCCGGGGAAGACGGCCGCGTTCGTGTCGTCGCAGTCCGGGCCGCCGCAGGCCGGGCCCACGACGCCGTCCCCGTCTGCGTCGCCGGTCTCCTCGCAGGTCGCGCAGCGCGCCTCGGCCTCGAGGCAGGTCTCGTCGCAGGGTGCCAGCCCCGCGACGCAGCCGCGCGCGTCCGCATCGGCGCTTCCCGGCGCGCAGCGCTCGAGACCGTTGCAGAAGAGCCCGTCGCTGCACGCCGCGTCGGGCATGGGGGAAAAATCGCAAGTCTCGGGCCGCGTTCCCGCGTCCGGCTCCGGCGCCGTCCCGCCCCCGTCGTCATCCCCCGCGCAGGCCACCGCCAGCACGAGCACCACCACACCTACGCGCATGCGCCCTCCTCCGCGAAGAGCATAGACGACGCGGCCGACCTTTCGGTCACCGCCTGGTCGTCTTCTTTCGAGTCAGCGCACGCGCATGAGCCACACGACGCTCATGTTGGCCGGCCGCGTCTCCGCGTCGCCGGTCTCGAGCGTGGTGTTGGAGACGGCACCGTTCGTGTCGTAGCTGCACCCTGACGCGGTCGTCCGGGTCCACTCGACACGAGGACCCGCGGACACCGAGCCGGTGTTGAAGAGCGCCGTACGGTTGCAAGAGCCCGGAGCGTCCGAGACGCGCGTGACGTGGTCGTGCGGCGTCTCCGAAAGGGCGAGGCCGTTCCGGGCCGTCGCGTCGGCCTGGAGCACGCCCGTGGGGCCGTCGGTCCCGCGCAGGAAGCGACCGGCAGCGTTCAGGTCCGGCGTCGCCCCGGCGAGCACCGCGTCCGCGATGCCCTGCTCGGCCGGCGTGCTCCCGTCACACACGGCGAAGCCGCGCGCGCGCATGGCCTCCACGCTCTCGGATCCGGGCAGATGCGTCACGTGCGCGATGATGGAGCCGATGCCCACGGCGCCGACCTGCGCTCGCTCCGCTTCGACGGCGTAGGGAACGGCGCCGATCTTCACCCGGGGAAAGGTGTCGCCGGCGATCTCGACCTCGATGAAGAGGTCCGGCTCCGCCCGCACGGCGTCCGTGCAGGTGTCGAGGAGCGGCACGCGAAAGCGTCCCGCTTCGAACACGATACCCGCGGCGCTGGTCTCGCAGCGAAGCATGCCGGTGGTTCCATCGTCGAAGAGGCGCACGTTGACGTTGCGCACGCCTTCGACGGGCACTCCATCGAGCTCGAGCACCCCCGAGTAGAAGAGCGTGTCCGTCTGCGGGACGCCCTCGGCGACCACATAGGGCGCGACGAGCAGCGCGAGGCCGAAGCCCCCAGCCGCAAAGAGCAGCGCCGAGGGAAGAGAACGAGCGCGCGTCATGGGGCGATTCCTCCGGTGATGCAGGCGCCGGCGACGCAGACGCGCTGAAAGGTCTCGAGGCCCGTATGCCCGAGCACGGCGCCGCCGCGGCGCGTGCTGCCGCCAACGGAGCGAATGCCGGCCTCGAAGAGCTGCGTGGGCGGCTCGTCGACGCGCCCGTTGCAGTCGTCGTCGAGGCCGTTGCCGACACGTTCGGGGGCGCTCGGGTTGATGGCCGCGTCCCGATCGTTGCAGTCGCCGGCGTTGCTCACGGCCGAGGGCGAGGGCGGCGAGCAGCTCACGACGGGCTCCGCATCGGCGTCGCCGAAGAGGTCCCCGTCGGCGTCCGGATACCAGAGCACGGGCTGGCCGGACTCGTCGATGCGGCCGTCGCAGTTGTTGTCGATGCCGTCGCAGACCTCGGCGGTCGTCGGGTTCACGCCGGCTCGCGTGTCGTCGCAATCGCGGCCGCAGCTCAGGCCGGCGCCGCCGCCGTTGCAGCACACGGCGGACACGAAGCCGTCGCCGTCGGCGTCGACGCTGCCGAAGGTCGAGGGATCGCAATCCTCGTCCACGTTCCCCGCGTCGCAAAGCTCCAGCGCGCCGGCAAACACGTCCGGATTGGCGTCGTTGCAGTCGGCGCCGCCGCAGGCAGCGTCGGTCTGACCGTCCGCGTCCGCGTCGGCGCAGTCGGTCATGCAGCGGTCCAGGGCCTCGTCGCAGGTCTCCCCCGGCGCGCAGGCCGCCTCGGCGACGCAGCCCTGCGCATCCGCGCCAGGATCGCCTGGATCGCATCGAAGGGCGCCGGTGCAGAAGAGCCCGTCGTCGCAGTCCGCGGCGACGACGCAGGTCCCGCCGCCGTCGGCGCCGCCCGTGGTCGAGCCCGTGCTCCCGGAGCAGGCGACGGCGAGGAGCAGCCCCGCTCCGCCGGCGGCCCGTCGCAGCCATACCCCCTCGATGCGGCTCACCGCTCCACAGTAGGCGCGGCCGAGCTTCCGAGGCAACCACGCCTAGGCCTTGCCCTGGCTGCGCCGGGTCGCCACGCTGGGACGGTGACCGCGCGCCACGTCGCTGCGCTGCTGCTGCTGCTCGGCGCCTGCGCGCGCACGGGCCTCGCCGTGCCCGAAGGCGGCCCGCGCGACGCCGGGACTGCAGCGACTGCGGAGACCTGGGTCTACGTCAACGACTGCCGGGCGCTCTCCGACTACTTTCTCGTGCGGGAGACGACGGGGGAGTGCCTCATCGTCGCCTTCGCCGACCGCTTCGCGCCGGCCGAGGGCGAGCGCCGCACCGAAGTCGCCGAGGTGAGCCGAGGACCCGCGCCCTGCCCGCCGCCCAACGAGACCGTCGCCGGCTATCCCGAAGCTCGGGCCGAGGTCGACGTCGAGGTCGAGCGAAGCGAAGGCGAGCTGATCGCCCGCGTCGCCGGGACCTTCCCGGACGGTTCGGCCTTCGCGCTCGACTTCGCCAGCGCCGACACGCGCAGCTGCTGCGGCTGCTTCGGCGCCGTTTGGCCCGTGGGGCCCTGAGCAACGCGAGCTCTACGCGCGGCCCGGCAGCACGTCGCTCCAGCCGAACTCCGCCTCTTCGATGGGCGGCAGCTTCCGGCCGAAGAGCGGGGCCAAAACGCCGAGCAGCTCATGGAGGGCGTGCGCGGTCCCGCCGTACACGACGCCCCTTCGCCAATCCCCGGGAACGAGCTCGAAGACCGGAGAGAGCCGGGGTAGGCCCTTGCGCTTGTAGGGAATCCCCGGCCAATGCGGGCGCCGAAGCAGCTCACCGACGTCGAGCGCGGCGATGGACGCCACTTCGCCCGGCTCCGGGACGAGCGCGACCTCCGTGGGCACCGCGGCGACGAAGGGCTCGAGGCGGTAGTCGCTCGTGTAGAGCGGCAGGCTCGAGAGACGCCCCAGCACGCGTGCGCCGGCGAGGCCGATCTCCTCCTGCGCCTCGCGGAGCGCCGTGGCCTCGAGGCTGGCGTCGCCGGCCTCGGGCTTGCCGCCGGGGAAGCTGTACTCGCCGCCGTGATGCCTCAGGTGCGCCGCGCGCTCGGTGACGAGCACCTCGATGGCAGGTGCGCTGGCGCGCCAGCGAAGCGGCACGAGCACGCCGGCCCGCCGGTGGTTCGTTCGCCCGGGGAGCGCCGGGTGTTCGACCCACGCGTGCGCCGCGAGCGCCGCCGCCACGGCGGCCTCCTTCGGAGCGCTCACCGCCAAACCTCCTCGGCCGCGGCGGCGCTCCCGTCCGCGGGCAGCGTGAGGCGCACGTGGTGCCGCCTCCCGGCCTCGTCGACGCGGGGCACGCGCGCGGCGTTGACGTGAAGCGTCCCGGAGGTGTCGCGATGCGTCCAGCGCCGCGCGCCCCCGGTCTTCAGTGCGTGATGCATGTGTCCAAAGCACACCGCCTGGGGCGGCGTGGGCGCGGCGGCGAGCGCCGCCTGAAGATCCGCATCGCCCCAGTCGCCGGGCAGCGACGACGCATGCGGCGCGAAGTCGCGACCACAGGGGTCTTCCGGAGCGCCGCCGAGGCCGCGAGGCCCGTTGTGTGCGAGCACGACCAGGGGCTTCGAGTCGTCGGCGAAGAGCGCCCAGAGCTTCGCCGCGCTGTCCTCCATGGTGCGGACGCCGTAGGCGCGCTGCAGCTCCCGGCCAAACGCGAGGCCCGGGCCTCCGTTCGAGTGCGGCCGCGCGACCACCAGCGCGTGGCTGCCGAGGTCGATGCGCTCGTAGGCCGCGAGGCGCACGGGCCCGAGCGCGCGCCTGAGCCGCGCGACGCGCCGGCCCTGCCGATGGCCAAAGGCGGGCCGGAGCCGAAAGAGCGGCGGCAGCGTCTCCGCGGCGAGCTGGGGCAGCCAGGTGCCGTCGTGGTTGCCGCAGATCATGAAGGCCGGCGTGCGGAGCCCGGCCATTCGCCGCGCCGTGCGGAGGCCGCCGCGCTCCGTGTAGGACGCCAGGTCGCCCACGAAGAGCAGCGCGTCGTAGCCCGCGCCGTCGAGGTCCCGCAGGTCCTCGGGGCCGAAGTGCGTGTGCACGTCCCCCAGCACGCCGAGGGTGAGCGCGTCCATCCGAGCCATTCAGCGCAGGCGCGTTTTCGCGCCGGCCAGCTTCAGCACGCGCTTGAAATGCGCCTTGTCGACGGGCGTCACGCTCAGCCGCGAGCCCTTGCGCGTCACGTGCATGCCCTCGAGGGCCG
>JBCCAW010000648.1:0-3189 GCA_039814655.1 Myxococcota bacterium
CTTGTTCCTCCACGCCGCGATGATGGAGACGCCGACCACCGGCGCCGACGACGCGGCGCAGGCGCTGAACGTCACCCGAATGCTCGATATGTTGCGACGCGCCGGCGCCGCGCGCTGCGGCCCAGGCCGGTCCTGAAGGCGCCGAGACGCCGCCCGCCACGGCCGCGTCCCTCGACCTCCCCACGCCCGAGGCCTTCGCGGCGGAGCACGGCGCCTTCGAGAGCTACTGGTACCAGGGCAGGGCGGAGCTCTCGCGCTACCGGCTCACGCAGTCGCGCTACGGCGAGGCGCGAGACGGCGAGGCGGTGCTGGTCTTCGTCACCGAGCCCTTTCTCCCGGACGCTCAGGTCAAGCACGAGCGGGCCGATGGGCAGCCCGACGTGTCCGTGCTCAAGCTGAACCAGAGCCGGCGCTTCTACACGGGCGTCTATCCCTACTCGCTCATGACGAGCAGCTTCTTGCCGGCGCGCGGCAGCGCGGCGGCGCTCAAGGTCACGCACACCATGCAGGAGTGGTGCGGCATGGCCTTCGCGCAGCTCAACCGGCGCGGTGACGCGGTGGAGGTCACGCAGCGTTCCTACTTCCAGGAGGAGGGCGACCGGGACACGCGGCTTCCGCTCGCGCCCTTCGAGGACGCGCTCATGAGCATGATTCGCCGCGACCCGTCGGCGCTGCCCACGGGCGCCGTCTCCCTCGTGCCCGCGCTTCACCACCTGCGCTTCGCGCACCGTCCCCTCGAGGCCTACGCGGCCGAGGTGACGCGCCGGCAGGAGACGAACGAGGCCATCGCGCCGGGTCCCCTCGAGGTGCTCGAGGTGCGCTACGCGGACCTCGACCGCGTGCTCCGCGTCTACTTCCGCGGCGCGTTCCCGCACCTGATCGAGGGCTGGGAAGAGGAAGGCCGCGGGCCCGTGACGCGCGCGGTCCGCACGCACAGCTACCTCGACGCCTACTGGAGCCGGAACGGCAGCGGCGACGCCCCCTACCGCGAGGCCCTCGGCGTAGAACGTTAGGGCCCGCGGCCGTATTAGGCTGTTGCCGTGGCCGCCCCCTACTTCCCCGTCGACGAGGCGCCGCTGCGCATGGTCGCGAGCCTGGCGCGCTTCGGTGCGGACTTCGGCCGCGGGGAAGCGGACGCGCGCTTCTTCCAGGTGGATGAAGACTACGAGGCCTACGTCGCCGCGAAGCGCGAGGCGCCGCTGGCGCGGAGCTTCGTCGCCGGCGAAGACGCCGCCGCCCGTGCTTCGCGGCGGGAGGCCTACGGCTGGATGCGTGACACGATCGCGGACGAGCACCCGGAGATCCTCGGCGACATGCCGCTGGACCCCGAGCAAGGCCTGCCCATCCTGGCCGACCTCGTCCAGGAGGACTTCGCCGTGCTGCAGGCGGGCCCGAACGACGCGGGGCGTTGCGTCGCCCTCGACGTGCGTTTCCCGAGCGGCTGGCGACCGGAGCGGCTCCGCGACGCGAGCTTCGAGGCCATTCACGGCCCCGTGCCGGACTTCCCCACCAGCGCCGCGGCGGCGCGTGGCATGGTGCGCGCCATGGTCGACCGGGGCCCCTACGTCCGCTTCGTCTGGACGCTCACGCCGGACGATGCCCTCGACCAGCACCCGGACCTCCGTGACCGCGCCGCGGGCTGGGCGGATCCCGTCGCGCCCTGCTTTCGCGTGGAGCGCCAGGTGACCGTGCCGCTCCCGGAGACGCGGAGCAGCGTCTTCCTCATTCGCGTCTACGTCACGCCGCTCGAGGAGCTCGCGCCCTGGCAAGAGCGCCAGCTCATCGAGGCGCTGCGCGTCTTGCCGGAAGAGGTGCGGCGCTACAAGAGCCTGCCGCCCGCGGGCGAGCTCGCGGCCTTCCTCGGAGCGTGAGGACGACGCGTCACGGCCGGAGCAATGCCATGGCGTTGCCAGCCGTCCGGGCGCTGGCGGCTAGCGAAAGCGGTTCGTCGCGGCGACCAGGGCCTCCGCCGTGCCCGGCTCGAGGGCCGAGTGCCCCGCGTCGGGCACCATCTCGAGCACCGCGTCGGGCCAGGCCTTCGCGAGCTCCCAGGCGCTCTTCGGCGGACAGACCACGTCGTAGCGGCCCTGCACGATGACGCCGGGGATGCCCGCGAGGCGCCCGGCGTCCCTGAGAAGCTGCCCGTCCTCGAGAAAGCCCCCGTGGATGAAGTAGTGGCACTCGATGCGCGCGAAGGCCTCGGCGAAGCGCGGGTCGGCGCTCTTTTCGACGAGGGCCCGGTCCACGCGGAGCCTGGACGTCGAGCCCTCCCAGACGCTCCAGGCCTTGGCGGCTCGAAGGCGCACCGCTTCGTCGTCGCTCGTGAGCCGCGCGTGGTAGGCGCGCACGAGGTCGCCGCGCTCGCCCACGGGGATCGGGGCGACGAAGCCCTCCCAGGCGTCCGGGAAGATGCGGGACGCGCCCTCCTGGTAGTACCAGCGCACTTCTTCGGCGCGGACGAGGAAGATGCCGCGGAGAATGAGCTCCGTGACCCGCTGGGGATGGGCCTCGGCGTAGGCGAGCGCGAGCGTGCTGCCCCAGCTGCCGCCGAAGAGCTGCCAGCGGTCGATGCGGAGGTGCGTCCGGATGCGCTCCATGTCCTCGACCAGGTGCGCCGTCGTGTTGGCCTCGAGGCTCGCGTAGGGCGTGCTTTTTCCGCAGCCGCGCTGGTCGAAGAGCACGATGCGGTAGGCGCTCGGGTCCCAGTAGCGGCGCTGCGACGGGTCCGTGCCGCCGCCGGGCCCGCCGTGCACGAAGAGCGCGGGCTTGCCCTCGGGGTGGCCGCAAAGCTCAACGTGGATGCGGTGGCCGTCCCCCACGTCGAGGCCGAAGCTGTCGTAGGGCTCGAGGGGCGGATAGAGGGCGACCATCCGCGCCACGGTACCGCCGAGGCGCCGCGGGCACGAGGCAAGCGCGGGACCTGGCTCACCGCCCGGCGAGCGCGCGCAGCACGCGCTCCTTGCTCAGGAGCTCCGGGAGGATCTCCGGCGCGGCGTCGCCGGGGCGGTAGACGAGATAGAGGGGCACGCCTCCCTTGCCGTGCGCGGCGAGCGCGGCGCGAATCCGGTCGTCGCGCCGGGTCCAGTCGGCAACGAAGCGGGCCCCGCGGGCGAGGGCGGCCTCTACCTCCGGGTCGGCGAGCACGAGACGCTCGTTGGCCTTGCAGGTGATGCACCAGTCGGCCGTGAA
>JBCCAW010000236.1:0-8543 GCA_039814655.1 Myxococcota bacterium
ACCGCGGCCGCGACGGCGAGCGGGGCCGCGCGCCGAAGGCTTCGTGCGCGCCGGGCCCGGGCGGCCTGCTGCCGAGCTTCGTGGCGGAGCGGCAGCTCCATGCGCGCGAAGTCCACCGGGCGGCGGCGAAGGGCGTCCTCGGCGCGTAGCTCGCCGGTGAGCGCCCCGTAGAGATGCATCGACGCCTGGGCCCGCTGGCAGCGAGCGCAGGTCGCCAGGTGCGCCCGAAGGCGCCGCTCGCCCTCGGGTGAAAGCGCCCCCGCGTCGAGCGCTTCGAGGGCTCTCAGCTTGGGCGCGTGGCGACGGGGTAGCGGGGGCGGCCGCGTCACGAGACCGACTGCCTCCGTCGCCGGGCGCCCGGGGGCGCGAGCGTGGCTTCGCCGCTCTCTTGTCGCTCACGGCGCGTGGGGGGCGCTGCCTCCCGGCGGGGTCGGCCCGGCAGCGCGCCCATCAGCACGGTGACCACCGGGCCGAGCGCCGGGTCGTCGGCGAGCGCGGCGTAGAGTTCCTTCCGCGCGTAGAACAGGCGCGTCCGCACCGTGAGCACCGGCGCGCCCACGATGACGCTGATCTCCTTGGCCGTGCGCCCGTCGAAGTCGTGGAGCACCAGCACGGTGCGCTTTTTCTCGCTGAGCGCATCGACGAGGCGCCGAAGCGCGGCCACGCGGCTCTGCCGGTCGACCATTTCGTCCGGGCCGAGGGGCAGGGGCCGCGGGGCGGCGGGGCTTTGGGTCTCGGGCACCGGGGCGTCGACGAAGCGGGGCCGGGAGCGCTTCTTCCGCAGGTGCATGCGCGTCACGTTGACTGTGAGCCGGTAGAGCCAGGTCGTGAACTTCGCGTCGCCGCGGAACTTGTGGATGGACCGGAAGACGTGGACGAAGACGTCCTGCACCACGTCCTCGACCTCCGGACCCGGGCCCATGGTGCGGATCACGATGCGCGCCACGGTCTCCCGGTGGGACCGGAAGAGCTCGTGAAAGGCTGCCTCCTCTCCCTGGCGCGCCCGTTCGACCACCGGATCCATCGCTCGAATCCTAGTGGCCCTGGCTCCCGAAGCCACTCGGGAAGCCGCGGACAGGGTCGTGTGCGCCGCGAGGGTGGCGGCGTGGGGCGGGAGCGAGGCGGCCGGCATCAGGGTGGGAGTTGCGCGTTCGGCCCCGGGCCATTCATTTGGCGGCCCGGGAACGCCAGGGCTCGGCGCGGTTTGCTCGGGTCCCTGCCCGCGGCTACATGCGCCCCGGCCGAGCCTCGGGGGCTCGCGCTGCACGAGGCGATGCTCGAAGTCGAAGGGCTCACGAAACGCTATGGCGCGCGGCTGGCCGTCGACGGGATTTCCTTCTCCGTCGCGGCCGGGGACGTGGTGGGCTTTCTCGGGCCCAACGGCGCGGGCAAGAGCACGACACTCCGGATGATCACGGGCTTTCTCGCGCCCACGGCCGGGCGCGTCCGCGTGGGCGGCGTCGACGCGATCCGCGCGCCCACGGAGGCGCGGCGGCTCTTCGGCTACATGCCCGAAGGGGTGCCGCTCCATCACGAGATGCGCGCGCGGGAATACCTCGCCTTTCGCGCCGAGCTGAAGGGGCTCGGCCGCCAGGGGGCCAAGAAGGCCGTGGACCGCAGTCTCGAGCAGGCCGGCGTCGCGGACGCCGCGGACCGCATCGTCGGGCAGCTCTCGAAGGGGTACCGGCAGCGCGTGGGCCTTGCCGACGCGCTCCTCACGGACCCGCCGCTGCTCATCCTCGACGAGCCCACGGCGGGCCTCGACCCGAACCAGATCCGGCAAATCCGGGCGCTCATCCGGAGCTTTCGCGGCGACAAGGCCGTCTTCGTCTCCACGCACATCCTCCCGGAGGTGCAGGCGACGTGCGACCGCGTGGTGATCATCGACCGCGGGCGCATGGTGGGCGAGGGCGACCCCACGGAGCTGGCCGGCGGCGGTGAAACGCAGCGCCTCCGCCTGCGCGGCCCGGGCAGCGCGGCGGCCTTTCGGGCAGCGCTTGCCGGCGTGCGCGGCGCGGCCATCGAAGGGGCGCGCGAGGACGGCGCCGGCTCCGACGCCGAGACGACGCTCGAGCTCAAACTGCCGCGCGGGGACGCCTCCCTCGACGCGCTCTTCGCGGCCGTGGTCGCGGCCGGCCTCGGCATCCGCGCGCTCGAGCCCGTGGAGAAGGACCTCGAGGACGTCTTCGCGTCGCTGACCACGGAAGACCGCGCGACGGTCGGCGCCGACGAGAGCGCGGCCCCCGGGGAGGAGGCGCCGTGAAACCCGTGCTCGCCATCTACCGGCGCGAGCTGCGCGCCTTCTTCGCCTCGCCCGTGGCCTACATCGTCATCATCGCGTGGCTCTACATCTGCGGCCTCAGCTACTGGGCCATCCTGAGCTTCTTCGCCGACGGCGCCTCGAGCGGCGGCAGCGACAACCCACTCGCCATGTTCTTCGGCGGCACCATTCTCTTCTGGCTGCCGCTCCTGGTCTTCGTGCCCGTGCTGACCATGCGCTTGCTGGCGGGCGAGCGCGCGAGCGGCACGCTCGAGGCCCTGCTCACGACGCCGGTGACCGCTACGCAGGTGGTCGCCGGCAAGTACCTCGCGGGGCTCACCTACTGGGTCGCGCTCTGGGTCCCGACGCTCTTTTTCGTGGTCATCACCGCGCAGTACGGCGACGTGGATCCCGGGGCCGTCGCCGCGAGCTACCTCGGGCTCTTTGGCATCGGCGTCTTCTACGTGTCCGCGGGGCTGCTCGGAAGCGCGCTCGCGCCCACGCAGGTGGTGAGCGCCGTGCTCACCTTCTTCTTCATCGGAGCGCTCTTCATTCTGGGCATCCTGCAGTTCGTCACCTACGACCTCACCCGCGAGGTGCTCGCCTACCTCTCCGTCTGGACGCACATGAGCGACTTCGCCAAGGGCGTCGTCGATACGCGCTACCTCGTCTTCTACGTGAGCTTCGCGACGCTGGCGCTCTTCCTCGCCGTCCGCGCCTTGGCCTGGAGGCCGGTCAAGTGAGCGAAGAAGAGAAGAAGGCGCCGGACGCCACCGAGGCGGAAGGGTCCACCGCACCCGCGCCCGAGACGCTCCCCGACTCCGTTCCGGACCCCGAGCCCGTTTCCGACTCCGTTTCCGACCCCGAAGCCGACCCCGAAGCCGCCCCCGAAGCCGCCCCCGATCCAACCGCCCCCGCCGACCCGCACCTCGAGCGCTACCGCGCCACGCGCCGTCTCAACGCGCTCGTCGCCGGGCTCCTGCTCGCGGCCATCGTGGCGATGGTCAACTACCTCGCCTTTCGCCACTACACGCGCTTCGACTGGACCGCGGGCTCCGTCTACACGCTCTCCGAGCGGAGCGCGACGCTGCTCGGTGACCTCGACCGCGACATCTCCATCTACGTCTTTTTGAGCGAAGGCGAGCCCGGCTACGCGGACCTCGAAGAGCTGCTCGGGCGCTACCGCGCGGCGAGCCCACGGGTCAGCGTCGAGCAGGTCGACCTCGACCGGAAACGCTCCCGGGCCGAGCGCCTGGCCGAGCGCTTCGGCATCGAGTTCTTGGCGACGCCCGAGGGGCTCGCCCTCGCCGACGTGGCCGCCGTCGTCGCGAGCGGTGAAGCGAGCTGGAAAATCGGCCGCGAAGACCTCATCGAGCAGGACTTCGGCGCGCCCGGCGAAGCCGCCACGCCCGTGGTCAACGTGCAGACCGAGAGCGCGCTCACCGGCGCGATTCTCCAGGTGGTCGAAGGGCGCAGCACGCGCCTCTGCCTGAGCGAAGGGCACGGCGAGTGGAGCCTCGACGGCGAGCGCAGCCTCTTTGCGCTCCGCGAGCTCTTCGAGAACGAAAACCTCGAGGTCGAGAGCCTCGACGCCGTGGGCCTGCGCGCCGTGCCCGAGGGCTGCGAGGCCGTGCTGGTGCTCGGTCCGCAGCGGCCCTTCGCGACCTCCGAGGCCGAGGTGCTCTTCACCTGGGCCCGCGCGGGCGGCAGCCTGCTCCTGGCCCTCGACCCGGTGCTCTCCCGAGACGCCGTGGCGCCCACGGGCTTCGAGGACGCCGCCGCCGACGCCGGCATTCGCATCGACGCGAGCGTGGTGCTCGAGCTCGATCGAAGCCGCGTGCTCACCGAGGACCCTTCGGGCGTGCTGCTCAGCCTTCCCACGTCGCATCCGGCGACCGATGGCGCAGCGCGGCGCGGCGGCCCGGTGGTCTTCGAGCTGGTGCGCTCCGTGAGGGCCGCGGCCGGGGAGGGCGCGACGGCGCTCTTCGAGACCAGCGCTTCGGCCTTCGCCGAGACCAACATCCCCCAGTTCGTGCGCGAGCTCGAGCTGCGCAGCGACGCCGACGACGTGCCCGGGCCCGTCGCCTTCGCCGTCGCGCGCCAGCTCCCGCCGCCGCCCGGCGCGGAGAGCGAACCCGGCCAGGAGGGTCACGACGCGGACGCGGACGCACGCGGCGGCCGGGTCATCGTGATCGGCGACGCCGACTGGCTCCGCCCGGCCTTCGTGAACGATCCGCAGTTCGCCAACTTCGACCTGCTCACCGGGTCCCTCGCGTGGCTTACGCGGCGAAGCGCGCTGGCGGCCATTCCCCCGCGCCAGAGCCCGCTCGCGGCCGTGCGCATGAGCCCGGCGGACATGAGCGGCGTTCGCCTCCGCATCTTCCTCTTTTTGCCCGGTGCCGTGGCGCTGCTCGGCTTCGCCGTGGCCTGGAGCCGGCGACGATGAGCGCGCGGATCCCGCTGGTGCTCGGCGTCCTCGCCGCCGCGCTCTTTGCCTTCATCGTGTTCGTGGAGCGGGACACGCTCTCGAGCAGCGAGGTGCGCCAGGAAGGCGCCCGCCTCGCGCCGCGCTTCGTCCGGAGCCGCGTGGACCGCATCGAGCTTCGCCGGGGTCAGGAGCCGCCCACGGTGCTCGTGCGCGAGCGCGAAGAAGAAGGGCTGCTCGGCGACTGGCGCCTCCAGGCGCCGCTTCGTACGGACGCCGCCGACGAGGCGGTGTCCTCGCTGCTCGGCGCGCTCCAGTGGGCCGACGCGCGGCGCCGGCTCGGCCCGCTCTCCGGGGAAGACCGCGCCACCTTCGGCCTCGTGGAGCCTTCGCTCGAGGCCCGCTTCGCCGTGGCGAACGAGACGCTCACGCTCCGCGTGGGTGGCGAGGCCCCCGGCGGCGGCCGCTACCTCGAGATCGGCGGCGAAGGAAGCGTCGTCGGCGCGGACCTCGTGGAGGCCCTCGACCACGACGTGGGTCATTTCCGGAGCAAGCGCCTCTTCACGCGCGGTCTGCTCGACGCGGACCGCATCTCCCTCGAGGGCTTCTCGCTCACGGTCGAGGGCGACCGCTGGCGCGTGCCGCTGGCGGGACCGGATACGGCGTCGCTGCTCGCGGCGCGCGGGCGCGTCGAAGAGCTGCTCCGGGGCCTGACGGACCTCGAGGCGACGCGCTTCCTCGAAGGCGCGGAGGCCGGGGAGCTTCACGTCGCGGCCCGCGTGCACACGCCGCCGGGCGGCCTCGACGGCGAGGTGCCGGCCCGGGACCTGACGCTGCGCGTGGGCGGGCCCTGTCCCGCCGACGGCGCGGACGACGGCGAGCAGGTCGTGCGCGTGGACGGCGCCGAGACCGGGGAGCTGGCCTGCGTGCTCGCGTCGGACCTGGAGCTCCTCGCGCGACCGGCGACGGACTACCGGGAGCTGCGTCCCGTGACCGTGTCGGACCTCGAGCTCGAGCGCCTCGTGCTGCGCCGCGGCGACGCCTCGCTCACCGTGGAGCAGGCCGATGGCGCCTGGCGCTGGACCCGCGCGGGCGAGGGCGGAGAGGCTTCCGGGCCTGCCGACGACGACGCCCTCGCCGAGTGGCTCAGCTCCATTCGGAACGCCCGCGCGACGACGCTCGGGCCCGTCGAAGGGGCGGGCGCCGCCGGGACCTATGGCCTCGCGCCGCCGCTGGCGACGCTGGAGCTGGTGGCGAGCGATGGGCGCGTCGAAGCCCTCGACGTGGGAGCCGCGTCCACGGCGGGCCTCTACCTGCGCCGGCGCCTCGGCCAGGGCGAAGGCCCGCTGAGCGCGGAGCGGGCCGTGCTGGTGGTGCCGCCGGATGCGGAGCCGCTCTACGCGCTCCGCACGCTTCACCTTCGGCCGCGGACCCTCTCCGAGGCCGCGCCGGAGACGCTGGCGGGGCTCACGGTGACGCGGCGCTCCGGTCTCGGCATTTCGGCCGCCGGGCCGCGCGTGGCCGAAGAGGTGGCGCGGGAGGAGGCGCGCTTCGTCGTGACGGCCCCGCTTCGCGCGCCCGCCGAGGAGAGCGCCGTGCGGGAAGCCGCGCGACAGCTCGCCCGCATCACCGCCGAGCGCTTCGTCGCGGAGGCGCCGGAGCCCGCCCACGGCCTCGGCGCGCCGGCGATCGTCGCCGAGGCGCGTTTCGGCACGGACGAGGTGACCGTGGTGACGCTCCGCCTCGGGGCCGAGGCGCCCGGCGGTCGCTTCGCGTCGTTGGAGCCCGGCGGCGCCGTGTTCATCGCGCGCCCGGCGCTGGCAGAGGCCCTCGCCATGCCCTTCGTGGATCGGGACCTGCTCGCCACGGACCCGCTTTACCTGGCGCGCCTGAGCGTCGAGAGCGAGGCCGGAACGGCGATCTACCGCGACGACGGCACCGGGCTGGCGCCGGCCGAGGGCACGGCGGAGGCGTCGCCGGAGCGCATCGAAGCGCTGCGCTCGGCCCTCGAGACGCTCCGCGCGCGCCGCGTGATGGCCTACGGGCCCGCGGCGCCGGCGGACGGCCTCGCGCCGCCACGGCTACGGCTGCTCGTGCGTCGCGATCCGGGCGGCGGAACGCCCGCGGAGTACGTCATCGCCGTGGGCGCGCCGCTCGGCGAGGGCGACCTCGTGCACGTACGCCGCGAGGACCTCGACGTGGGCTTCGCCTTCGCGGCGACGGATCTGGCGGCGTTCCTGCCGCAGTAGCGCGTCGCGCGGTGGGCGTGGCGCTTCGAAAATGGCGGTGGCCGGAGGTTTCCGCGCTTCGCGGTCCGTTGCTCGGCTGAAGCGGCGCGTGGTAGCGTGCCGGCCGCTTCGCCTGAAACGGCCTAGGTCACGGATTTTCCTCATGAATCGGACGACACTCGCCACTTCGGCGACGCGCGCGCTGACCCTCGGCGGCGCTCTCTTTCTCCTGGCCGGCTGCGAGCAGCCGGCGAGCGACCTGAACATCGAGCGCCTTCCGGCGGTGCAGCCGAGCCTGCCTTCGGTGCCGACGCTGCCGCCGCCGCCGCAGTCCGTCACCCACGACGACGGCAGCTACACCATTTGGGGCGTCCGGAACCGCATCGGGACCACGCTCGACACGGAGCTGGCCGTGAAGGGCCGCATCGTGCAGATCTACCTGCCGCCGGAGTGCGAGGAGGAGCCCTGCGCCCGGCCCGCCGCGCCGCACATGTGGATCGCCGACGACGCCGGCGAGGACGACCAGGACGAGATGCTCATGGTGGTCGGCTACGCGGAGAACCAGGAGGCCATCGACGACGCGGTGGAGCTCGCGGCGCGCGGGCGCTACGAGCCGCCGGATCCCGAATCGGGGCTGCTGCCGATCCCGACGGACTTCACCGTGGGCAACCTGGTGAAGGTGAGCGGCCGCTTCGCCCGCACCGGCGGCGGCTTCAACAACTCGGAAGGCCTCGTCGAGTACCGCGGCCACGAGACCCTCGAAGCCGTCGACACCGAGGAGTAGCGCGTCCCCGGCCGCCGGCGCGCCGTCTGCCGCGGCGCCGCTTCGGCCGCGCTGGGGGGACACCGCGCGCTAGGGACACCGCGCGCTAGGGACACCGCGCGCTAGGGACACCGCGCGCCGCGACGCCGGGCGCGGTGTGCGGCGGCGCGCAGCGAGGGCGGGGCCGTCGCGGCCTCCGCGCGCGTGAGCAGCGCGTCTGCCCCGGGCCCACCGAGGGCTCCGGCCGCCTCGATGGCGACCACCGCGGCGTCGACGTCCGGCGACCACGGCGTCGGCCGGAGCGCCCGGTCGAGCACGGGACCGAACGCCTCGAGCGCGTCGCCTCGGCAGCGAACCGCGGCGTAGTTCGCGGCGGCCATGACGACCGCGGGGAACTCGTCCTCGTCCGCGAGCCGCGCCCGCACGCGCGGCCAGCTCGCGTCCGGATCGTCGTCCGGGGCTTCCGTCAGCGCCCGGACGGCGGCTTCCCGGACATCGCGCGAGGGGTCACTGAGCGCCGCGCGGACCACCGGTAGCCCGGCCGGCGTGCCGACGATGGCCGCCACCCCGGCGGCCCGGACCCGGGGCCAGCTGTCGCGCCGCGCGAGCGCCGCCATGCGGAGGAAGACCGGGTCCTCCGCGTCGTGGGGAACGCGCCGGAGCAAGGAGAGCGCGTGGGCTCGCACGCGAGGCACGTCGTCGCCGAGGGCCTCTGCCGCCAGCCGCGGCCAGCCCTCGGCGTCACGCGCGGCGAGCGCGTCCAGGGCTTCCCGCCGGAGCATCCACTCCTCGGCGCCCGCGGCGAGGCGGGCGAGCCACGTGTCCGGCCCGCCGGCGCGAGCCAAGTCGAGGCTCGCCGCGTCGTCC
>JBCCAW010000590.1:0-3779 GCA_039814655.1 Myxococcota bacterium
CCGTGGGTCCCACCAGCGCGATCACCCGGGGCCCTTCCGGCTCGCCGCGGGCCGGGCCGGCGAAGACGAGCTGCTCGCCGAGCACGGTCTCCAGCGCCGGCCGCGCGTGCCCCAGGGCGCTCGGGATGCGCCCGAAGGTCGTGCGCATCTGGCCCACGAGGCGCGTGGCGTCGGCTTCCGGGACGCCCATGCGCGTAAGCCGGCGCTCGAGGACGCGTTCGCCTTGATGCGGCCCGCGGAGCGGCGCCGTCATGCCCGCCGGTCCGGCGACGACCTCGACCATGCGCGTGCCCGCGGCGTCGCGCGTATGCCGCGTGGCCAGGATGAGCGCCGAGTCGCCGAGCTCGCGCTTCACGGCGCGCATGGCCAGGTCGATGCGCGAGGCGCGGAAGGTCTTCGGGGAGCGCGGTGGCATAAAATCCGACATGGGTGTTCGTTCAGCCCGTCACGTGGGCGAGGGTTCGCACCGTCGTCTTCGCGTCGATCTCGGCGTAAGAGGCGACGCTCAGACCCGGCACGCGGCTCCCGAAGAAGGCGGCGACGGCGCGCCGCACGTCGGCGGCGCAGAGAACCAGGGGCGGGGTGCTGACCGTCGCGAAGGACGAGGCCGCCTGGTTGAGAGAGGTGAGGAGCGCCTGCTGCACCGGGGCGGGCAGCGGTAGGGCGCGGAAGTGCTGCTCCGCCGCGGGCGCGAGCACGATGGCGGCCACGGTGCCGTCGTCGGCGCGGAAGCGGGCCGTGATGGTGCGTGCGAGGCGCTGGCGCACGCGCTCCGTGAGCGCCTCCGGGTCCTTCAGCTCCCGCGCATGGTCGGCCAGCGCTTCGAGAATGGAGCGCAGGTCGCGGATGGACACGCCCTCGCCGAGGAGGTTCCGGAGCACCTTCATCACCTCGCCGAGGGGCAGGAGATTCGGGATGAGCTCGTCCACGAGGCGGGGCTCGTCCCGGGCCACGAGGTCGATGAGCTCCTGCGCCTCGCTGCGCCCGAGGAGCTCCGGCGTGATGAGGCGAAGGAGCTCCGTGAGGTGCGTGGCGGCCACCGTGGCCGGGTCGACCACCGTGTAGCCGAGGGCTTCGGCGCGGGTCTGGAGCCGCTCGGCGATCCAGATGGCCGGGAGGCCGAAGGCCGGCTCGGTCACGCGCTCGCCGTCGAGGGCCGAGAGGCTCCCGGTGGGGTCCATGGCGAGGAGCTTGTTCACGCGGAGCTCGCCGCGGCCGACCTCGTTGCCCGCGAGGAGGAGCCGGTAGGTCGTGGACGGGAGCTGCAGGTTGTCCCGGATGTGGATGCTCGGGAGGATGAGCCCGAGCTCCTGCGCGAGGTTCTTGCGGATGGCGCCGATGCGCTCGACGAGGTCCCCGCCGCGGCCCGCATCGACGAGCGTGACCAGGTCGAAGCCGACCTCGAGCTCGAGGCGGTCGAGGGGGAGCATCTCCTTGATCTGCTCCCGGTCCGCCGTGGCCTCGTCCGGCGCCTGGCCGTCCGTCGCGGCCGGCGCCTCGTCGCCGCCTTCGCCAGGCCGGAGGGCCGCGCGGCCGGCCATGCCGATGGCCGCCGCGAGACCGAGGAAGGGCACCGTGGGCATGCCCGGGAGCATGGCGACGCCGCCGAGCACGCCGGCGGTGGTGAAGAGGGCCTCGCGGCTGGCCCCGAGCTGAGTCACGAGCGTGCTGCCGAGGGGCTCGGACGAGGCGGCGCGGGTCACGACCACACCCGCGGCGGTGCTGACCAGGAGCGCCGGGACCTGCGAGGCGAGGCCGTCGCCGACGGTGAGAATGGTGTAGGTGCTCGCGGCGTCCCCGGCGCTCATGCCGTTCTGCACCACGCCGACGATGATGCCCACGATGAGGTTCACCGCCGTCATGAGCAGGCCGGCGAGCGCGTCGCCGCGCACGAACTTCGAGGCACCGTCCATGGCGCCGAAGAAGTCCGCCTCGCGCTCGATCTCCTTGCGTCGAGCCTTGGCTTGCTCGTGGGTCATCGTGCCCGCGGCGAGGTCCGCGTCGATGGCCATCTGCTTGCCGGGCATGGCGTCCAAGGTGAAGCGGGCGCTCACCTCGGCGACGCGCCCGGCGCCCTTCGTGATGACGACGAAGTTGATGATGACGAGGAGGACGAAGATGGCGGAGCCGACGACGAAGTTGCCGCCAACGATGAACTCGCCGAAGGCGCGGATGACGTCGCCGGCGGCGGTGGTGCCCTCGGGCCCGCGGAGGAGAATGAGCCGCGTGGAGGCCACGTTCAGCGCGAGCCGGAGGAGCGTCGCGAAGAGGAGGATGGTGGGGAAGGCCGAGAGATCGAGGGGCCGTTCCATGTGGATGGCCGCGAGCAAGAGAGCGACACTCAGCGCCAGGCTCGAGGCCAGGAGGAGGTCGAGGAGCACCGCGGGCAGCGGAACCATGAGCAGGAAGACGATGCCCACGAGCACGAGGGGGATCGCGCTCACGACGCGGGCGCTCGCCCCCGTGGGCTTCGGGAGAACGGCGCTCACGGGTTCACCTCCGCCGCCGCGCTAGCCGCCGGCGCGCGTCCGGGCAGCACCCCGCGGAGGCGCAGCACGTGCGCGATGACCTCGGCGGCGGGCCCGAAGAGCTCCTCGGGCAGCGGCTCGCCAAGCTTCGCCGACTTGAACATGGCCCGGGCGAAGGGCCGGTTCTCGACGATGGGGATGCCGTGGCGTCGCGCCGTCTCGCGCATGCGCAGCGCGAGGCGCTCCGTGCCCTTGGCGAGCATCATGGGCACCGCGTCGCGCGCCGGGTCGTAGCGGAGCGCGATGGAGATGTGCGTGGGGTTGGTGACGAGGACCGTCGCGTCCTGAACGCGACCGGCCTGGGCGACGCGGGCGGCCACCTCCCGCTGCTTGGCGCGGCGCTTGCCCTTTACGTGCGGGTCGCCTTCGCTCTGCTTCATCTCGTCCTTGATGTCCTGCTTGGACATCTTGGATTCCTCGCCGAACTTCCGTTTCACCAGCACCCAGTCGAGGGCGGCGAGCACGGAGAGGGCGATGAAGCCGTCCCGCAGCACCTCGAGCGCCGCCTTCGCGACGACGGTGATGCCGGCCTCGATGGGGATGCGGCCCAGGGCGAGGAAGACCGGGAGCCGGTCCCAGGCCACGCGGCCGACGACGGCGACGACGAAGACCAGCTTGAGCGCGGCTTTGACGAGCTCGAGGCCCGACTCCTTGCCGGGGAGGATCTTCTTGAGCTGCGGCAGCGGGTTGAAGCGCTCGGGCTTCGGCACGAGGTTCTTCAGCCCGAAGTAGCCGCGGGTCTGCGTCAGGCCGGCGATGAGGGCGCCGAGGAACGCCACCGCGATGGGGGGCGCGGCGACCTGAAAGAAGGCGCCTTCGAGACCCGCGAGGGCCAGGAGCGGCGCGTCGTACCCGCGGAGGGAGAGCGTGCGCCGCGCGAAGATGAACAAGCCCTCGGCGAGGCTCTCCGCGTTCGTCGCCAGGAGCAGCGCCACCAGCCCGAGCACGGCGGCCCCGCCCACGTCCTTCGACTGGGGGACCTTGCCTTCCTTCCGGAGCTGCTGTCGCTTCCGGGGTGTGGCTTGCTCGGTCTTCTGGCTCTTGTCCTCGGACACCGTGGGGGACTCCGGGAGCCCTCCGTTACAACCCCCGTGCCAGCCCCGCTTTCCCACGCTTTCCCCGGGCTCCGCCGCCGAGGGGCCCCGCAACGTCGGGGCTGTGGCGCGGAGGCGTCATGCCCGTGGCAGGGGACCAAGGCGTCGTGAGTCGGGGCGCCGTGTCCGTGTCCGTTTCCGTTTCCGTTTCCGTTTC
>JBCCAW010000170.1:0-10397 GCA_039814655.1 Myxococcota bacterium
AGCGAGCCTGCTTTGCCAGAACCCAATGAGTTGCCGCCGATTTCTCCATCCCAGCGCAGGAACTCTCCCTGGTCGTGGTCCGAACGGCGACGGGCGAGTTCCGCTGCGTGGACACCTACGGGGCGCTCGAGCAGGAGCTCATCGACCTCGACGCACCGGTCGTCGACGGGTTGTGGCTCGGCTACGTCTCGGCGCTCCAGGAGGTCGACACGGCACCCAGCGACGAGGGAGCGGGCGACGGGGTCCGCGTGCAGACGGGCCTTCAGACGGCCATGGGCGACCCCCACCCGCAGCCCAGCCGACCGACCGATGACTCCAGCGCGAGCGACGGCGACCCGCATCCGCAACCCAGCCGGCCGACGGGGACCGAGGGCGGCGGCGAGGCGAGCGACGGCGACCCGCACCCGCAGCCCAGCCGGCCGAGCGTGGGTGATGACGGTGGCGAGACGAGCGACGGCGACCCGCACCCGCAGCCCAGCCGCCCCACGGGCGACGACAGCACCAGCGACGGCGACCCGCACCCGCAGCCCAGCCGACCGAGCGAGCCGCTCCCGGATATGTGAGCGCGGCGCTTCGGCGCTCGCGGAGCGCGCCGCAGCGCACCCGCCGCCCTGCGGCAACTCGGACGCTTCAGGCGCGCTCCGGCCCTGACGCCGCTCGACGCGACGCCATCTCCCGGAGCGCGCGCACGTGCGCCGGCCCGGTGCCGCAGCAGGCGCCGAGCACCTTGGCGCCGTCGTCGGTCCAGGACGCCGCCCAACGCGCGTAGGCCGCGGCGCCCGGTTCCGGCGACGCGGTCCAGCCGACGCCTTCGTCGGCCGCCCCCGCGTTCGCGTACGCACCCACGCTGACCGCGTCGGGCAGCGCGGCACGGAGCGCACGTACGTAGGCGCCGGTCAGCCGCGCCGGCGTGCAGTTGACCAGCACCACCGACGCCCTTGCGTCCACGCACGGCCTCGCCGCGGCAGCGAGCGACGCGGGGGTAAAGAGCGTCGCGTCGGGCCCGGCGGTCAGCGCGAGCCAGGTTTCCCGCCCGGTGCTCACGGCCGCCTCGACGGCGAGGCGCGCCTCCGCCGCGGACGGGAAGGTCTCGCAGAGGAGCAGGTCGCAGCTCTCGGCCAACACCTCGGCGAGGGCCCGATGGGCCGCCCGCGTCTTCGCCGGCGCCGTGTGCGCCGGCGAGAGGTCGGGCCGGTAGCAATCCTCGAGCGGCGCGATGCTCCCGGCCACGCGGTGCCCCGCGGGCACCGCGCCGCGGCACAGGCCCACGGCCCTTCGCGCGGCCTCCACCCAGCCGGCGCCGAGCGTCGCCGGCCGCGTTCGAAACGTGCATGTGGTGTGGACCTCGGCCCCCGCCGCGGCGTAGTCCCGATGCACGTCCGCGAGGACCTCCGGCGCCTCCTGCAGCGCCCGCGCGCTCCACTGGGGAAGGCGTGTATCCACGCCCCGCCGCTGGAGCTCCGTGCCGAGGGGGCCGTCGAGGAGGATCGTCATCGAGGGGTCTCGGGGTAGTCTAGGAGACCGGCGCCGGCGAGCGCGTGTTCCTCCGGCCCCGTTCCCTGCCCCCCGTCCTCGCACGATGGAGATTCGCCTCCAGACGTCGCTCATCGCGGCCCTCGTCAGCGTCGCGCTCGCCGTCAGCGTGTTGCTCCGCACCCGCCGCGGTCCCGAGCAGCGTCTCTTCGGGCTTCTCGCACTGAACCTGGGAGCCTGGTACCTGACGCGCTTTCTCGAGCTCGCGCTGAGCGACGGGGCCGGCAGCGGGTTCTTCGGGCGCCTCCACTTGGTCTTCGGCGTGCTCTTCCCGCTGAGCATCGTGCGTTTCTTCCGCGCCTTCGTGGCGGAAGAGGCCACGCGGCGCATTCGGCGTTTGAACCGGGTGGCCTCGGGCCTCGCGGTGGTGCTCTTGGTGCTCGCAGCGACGCCCCTTCACGAGCACCTCGCGTTCCGGACGGCGCTCCTCGCTTACGTTTTCCTCGCCCTCGGCGGCGCGCTCGTGGCCGTGGTGCGCTGGGGGCGGCAGGTGGAGAGCTCCCAGGAGTCCCGGCGCCTGCTCTTTTTGGCCGCCATGGGCGGCCTCGCCGCGCTCTTCGCGCTCCCCGAGTACCTCCCGGCCGTGGGCCTCGAGCTCCCTCCCCTCGGGACCGTGCTGGTGCTGCTCTTCCTCTACCTGCTCCACCAGTCCGTGCTCGGGAGCCGGCTCATCGACCTCTACGAGCTCGCCGGACGCCTCGCGGTGCTGACCGCGCTGAGCTTCACGCTCGCCGGTCTGCTCTGGCTCCTCGTGCGCTTCACTGGCGAGACCTCCTTTCTCCAGCCGGTGGTGGCGAGCCTGGTGGTGCTGCTTCTCTTCGACCCGCTGCGCTCCCGGGTCAGCGCGCAGATCCAGCGCCTGCTCTTCCGCGACCGCGTGCTCTTCGAGCGCACCATCACGAACCTGCGCCGCCGCGTCGCGCACGTGCTCGAAGTCGATGACCTCGCCGCGGTGCTCATGGAGGGCTTCGCGGAGAGTCGGCGCTTCGCGCGCGCGGCCCTCTACCTCGCGACGGAGAACCGGCGCGCCCTCGACCTGGCCGGCGCCCTGGGCAGCACACCGCTGACGCACATCGAGGTCGCGCCGGCGCGGCCCTTGCTCGAGCGCCTCGAGCGCAAGGGCCACGTCACCCTCGAGGGTACGCTGCGTCGTCTCGAGGCCCACCGGCTTCGCGGCGAGGACCGGGCCGCAGAGACGCTCCTCGAGGTCGCGCAGGGCCTAAAAGCCATGGGCACCTCGGTCGCGCTGGCCCTCCGACGCGTGGAGGGCGAGCTCTACGGCCTCCTCTGCGTCGGCGACGCCACCCGGGACGCCTTCTCTGACGACGAGGTGGGGCTGCTGCGTGGCCTCGTCACCCAGGCGGCCATCGCCCTCGAGAACTCGAGGCTTTTTCAGCGGCTGAACGAGCGCGACCGGCTGGCCGCACTGGGAGAGATGGCCGCGGGCCTCGCCCACGAGGTACGCAACCCGCTCGGGGCCATCAAGGCCGCTGCGCAATACGTGGAGGCGAGCCAGGGCACGCCCGGCGAGGCCGGCGAGCCCGAGCGCGAAATGCTCGAGGTCATCGTCGAGGAGGTAGACCGCCTCGGCCGCGTGGTCGGCGGCTTCCTCGACTACGCCAAGCCCGGGCGCGGCGACCCCTCGCCCGTGGACGCCGGCGAGGTCGCCCGTCGCACGGTGCAACTCATGGAGGCCCAAGCGCGGGCGCAGGGCACGCGCCTCCTGCTCGCCCACGGCGAAGCCTTGCCCCCGGTGCGCATCGACGCCGAGCAGCTCAAGCAGGTGCTCTTGAATCTGCTCCGGAACGCGCTCCAAGCCCTCGAAGACCGCGGAGACGGCGAGATCACCGTGGAGGTCGCGGGCGTTCCGCCCGCCGCACCGAAGCACGTCGAGCTTCGGGTGCACGATGACGGGCCGGGCATCTCCGCGGCCATACGCTCGAAGCTCTTCGTTCCCTTCGTCACGACGAAGGACGATGGAACGGGCCTCGGCCTCGCCCTCTCCCAGCGCATCGTCAGCGCCGCCGGCGGCAGCATCGAAGCGCGCAGCCCTCGCGGCCAGGGCGCCACCTTCGTGGTGCGACTCCCGGCAGCGTCGCGCGAATCGTCGCCGGGCACCACGCGCGCCGCCTACGGCGCGATGGCGTCGAGCGCGGCGGCGGCGTCCAAGGGGTCCGCACGCGGGGACACGGTCCCCGGGGCGGCGGAAGTCCCGAGCGGCTGAAGGACGAATCGGTAGAAGCGGAGGTCGTCGCGACCCAGCGCTTCGGCTGGGAGATCGTTGTCGGCGAGCAGCGCCTCGAAGGCCCGGGCCCCGCTGCCCTCGCCACGCTCCGCGGTCGCCTCCGGGAGAAGGTAGCGCCAGGCCCCGGGCCGGTCGTAGCCGACGCCGTGCACGCGGCGCACGGCCCGGTCCAGGAGCGCCGGTGTCGGCCCATCGAAGGTGCCGTCCTCGGCCAGGAGCGACACCTCGACGTCGAGGCGCGGCAGCTTCTCCGCCAGCGCTCCGCCCATGGCGTTCTCGCGCTCGGCCCAGCGACGCCGCGCCACCAGCGCGGCGGTGCTCAGCGCCCGGCCGATGGAGTTTCCCCGCGCCGACCGCCAGAGCCGAGCCCTCCCGTAGCTGCGCAGCAGCACCATCACCTCGACGGATCCACGGAGTCGACGGAAGCGCTCGGGAAAGCGGCTGATACGCGGCGGCGCGTCGCCGGCCAGGATGCGCCGGGCCACGCGTGCCAGCGCAGCGCCCGCGCTCGGGTCCTCGGCCGAGAACTCAGCCGGCGCGTAAAGAGCCACCCGCGGTCCGAGCACCCGGCCGCGAAGGCCCGGGACGTGCCGTAGCGCGGCCATGGCGGCGCCGAGCGTCTCCCCCGCGCCCTGCGCACCGGTCTCCGCCAGTACGGCGCCGATGCCGGCCTCGCGAAGTACACGCACCAGCGTGGCGCCGCCAGGGACGTCCGGCGGAAGCGCCAGCGCCTCCACGAGGTCGCCGCTCGGCCGCCGCCAGCGCACGCCTTCCGGCGCCCCCCAGTTCGTTCTGCCCAGGGCGAGCACGTCCCCGGCGCCCGCGAGCGCGGCCGCGACCCGCGATGGCAGGGCCGGCGCCGAGTCGCAGGAGGCGAGCGCCGACAGGACCAGGGCGGCGACGAGTGGGCGACGCACGGGCCCTGCATAGTGCGCGGTGTGCGCGCTCACCACTCGACGGCGCGCTACGACGGCGCCGCCTTGGAGGACCCGGCCAGCGCCGCGACCTCCTCGCGTGATGGAACGCAGCGGCGGTGGCGCCGCGGCCCGGCGAGGCGACGTAGGGTCCCGCTCGCGCGGACGAGGTCCGCGCGAAAGGGGACCCCGTGCGTATCGGCGTACCGACGGAAATCAAAGCCCTCGAGAACCGGGTGGGCGTGAACCCTGGAGGCGTCCAGGTGCTCGTGCGCGCGGGCCACGAGGTATGCGTGCAGGCCGGCGCCGGCATCGGCTCGGGCATCTCGGACGCGGACCTCGTCGCCGCCGGGGCGCGCATCGTGCCGACGGCGAAGGAGGCCTGGGACGCGGACATGGTCATCAAGGTGAAGGAGCCGCTCCCGGCTGAGTTCGGCTTCTTCCGCCCGGGCCTCGTGCTCTTCACCTACCTCCACCTGGCCCCACTCCCCGAGCTCACGAAGGCGCTCATGGAGAGCCGGGTGCGCGCCATCGCCTACGAGACCATCGAGGACGTGCACGGACGGTTGCCGCTGCTCCGGCCCATGAGCGAAGTCGCCGGGCGCATGTCGGTGCAGGTGGGCGCGGCGAGCCTCGAGAAGGCCCACGGAGGCAAGGGCATCCTCCTCGGGGGCGTGCCCGGCACGCGCCGCGGCCGCGTCGCCATTCTCGGCGGCGGCATCGTAGGCATGAACGCCGCGACCATCGCCGTCGGTATGGGCGCCCACGTGACGGTGCTGGACCTCGACCACGAGCGCATGGCCTACCTCGAAGACGTCTTCCGGGGAGAGATCGAGACGCTCTACTCCAACCCGGGCAACATCGAGCACATCTGTCGCTGGGCCGATCTCATCATCGGCGCCGTGCTCGTCGTAGGCGCGCGAGCGCCGAAGCTCGTCAGCCGCGAGATGCTGGGCACCATGGAGCCCGGTACCGTGCTCGTGGACGTCGCCGTGGACCAGGGGGGGTGCATCGAGACCTGTCGCCCGACGACCCACGACGAACCGACCTACACCGTGGACGGCATCGTGCACTACTGCGTGCCGAACATGCCCGGGGCCGTGAGCCAGACGAGCACCTTTGCGCTGACGAACGTGACGCTGGCCTATGCCGAACGCATGGCCACCCGGGGCGTGGAGGCCTGCTTGCGCGAGGCGCCTTCGACGCTGGGCCGCGGCGTGAACTGCTGGGACGGCCACTGCACCTACGAGGCCGTGGCCGAGGGGGTGGGCGTGCCCTTCACGCCGCTGCTCGACGCTCTCGACGCCGGCTAGCAGTCGTCGCCGCCGCGGGAGGCTCAGTAGCGAAAGGACGCGCCGACGTCGAGGCGCCACTGGCGCCGCGTGCCCGCAGGCACGTCACCGCTGGCGCTCGGGTCACGCAGGTCGACGTCGACGGCGGTCCGGAGCGCCACATCGCGCCAGCGCAGGGCCACGCCGGCAGCGCCGCGAAGGCGAAACGAGCGTGTCCCGGGAAATTGAACGTCGCTGGGAAGGTCCGCGCCGGACCCGCGGCATCGAAGGGACCCCACGGCGAGCCCCGCCGGGTCGGGATCGCAGAGGGCGAGCGCGTCCACGTCCGGCGTCAGGTCGACGATCTCGCTCGCGCTTCGCGTCCACAGGAGCTGCAGGCCCGCGAGCGGGGTGAGCACCACCTCCCGGCCCAGCACGAGCCCCTTCGAGAAGGTCAGGTCCAAGGACGGGGTGACGATGCGGAGATCCGCCTCGCCGACGAAGGCGTTGATCGCGCCCCGGAGCGCCACGTCCGGGAGCTTGCCGAGGGGTCCGCGGCGAAAGCCCTCGAGAAGACCCAGGCGGAGCTCGCCGCCCACGACGAAGTACGCGCTCTGGGTCAGCGTGGCGACGTTCGCCCCGACTTCGAGGCCCCCGGGCAGCCCCTTGCGAGCGCCGAGGCGCAGCCAGCGCATACGTCCCGGCGGGCCCTGCCCCCGGCGTCCCCGCGCGCCGAGCCGCCAGGCCTCGTCCCTCGCGTCCACGGACACGAAGCCCGCATCGAGGGCCAGCGCGAAGCGGCGGCTGCCAAGGGTCTCGGCGGGGGCCAGCAGCATGGGCGGGGCCACCGCGAGGGCCAGCTCCGCCACGAGCCGTTGGTAGCGCGGCACGTCGGCGCAGCGGCCCGGGCTTCCCGGCGCGCAGTTCGGGTCCCCGGCACGCTGGAGGCCGAGACGGGAGAGCGTGAGGTCGAAAGCGCCGGCCTTCGCCGCAGCCGGGGGCGCGGCCGCGACGGAGAGCAGCGCCAGGACGAGGGCGGCGCGGGGCACGGCGGACCCTACGACCTCGTCGCGGGGGATGCACGGCCGCGGCGCGGGCCGGTGTACAAGGCCTCCATGCCCGTGGGTCCCAGGCTTCGTGCGCATCCACTCTCCGCGCCGCTGCGCGTGGTGCTCGTCGAGCCGGAGATCCCCCCCAACACGGGTGCCGCGGCGCGCACCTGTGCCGCCACGGGCTCCTCGCTTCACCTCGTGGGCCCGCTCGGCTTCCGCGTGGACGAACGCGCGGTGCGCCGCGCCGGCCTCGACTACTGGCCCCTGGTCGACGTGCACCGGCACGACGACCTCCCGTCCTTCGAAGCCGCTTTCCCTGGCGCGCGGCTTCATCTCTTCGCCGCCGGCGGCACGCGAAGCTACCTGGACGCGGAAGCCCGACCCGGCGACGCCCTCGTCTTTGGCAAGGAGTCCGTGGGCCTCGGCCCGGAGCTTCTGGCGGCCTACCCGGAGCGGGTCTACGCGATCCCGACGCTTGGGCCCGTGCGAAGCCTGAACCTCTCGAACGCCGTCGCCATCGTCCTCTTCGAGCAGCTCCGCCGCCTGGGCGCCCTCGCCGCCCCTTTCATGGCCGACGACGCCCTTCGGCGAAGCTGAGCGGCCCGCGACGGCGCGCCCCGTCCGTCCGCGCCGCTGTTCGTCAGCGCCGCTGTTCGTCAGCGCCGCATGTCCGGCGGATCCGCAGCCAGCGCGAAGACCTCGTCCGCGGCCTCGACGGTCAGCCCCGGCTCCGGCGCCAGCCGGTGCTTTCCCGCCCGCAGCAGGCCCACGACCGTGACCCGCCGCGAGAGCAGCGTCGTGGCCATGTCGCCATAGGGCTGACCGGCCCAGGCCGCGCAGGGCGCGCGGTAGAGCTCCACCTCACCGTGGGTGTTCGAGAGCATCTCCTCGACGAGCGCGCCCACGCCGAGGTCCTGAATGGCCCGCACGAGGAGCGACGACGCCAGCGACCCCGCATCGACGACGGCGTCGCAGCCCGCGGCCTCGAGGTGCTCCCGGTTTTCGCTTCGCACGAGCTCGGCGCTGATGAGGACGTCGGCGTTCAGCCGGCGAAGCATGAGCACCGTCAGCGCCGTCTGGTGGTCCGAGCGCGGGTCCGACGGGTCCTCCGCAAAGGCGATGGCGACGCTCGCCGCGGCGGCGGCGGCGCGCTCGAGCGTGTCGCGATGCCCGGGCGTTCCGCGCACGAAGCTCACGTCCGGCGACGCGAGCGGCGTCTCCGGAAGGTCCGCGACGATGCACACGGGCCGCGCTGCGTGACGCGGGTCGGCGCGAAAATCCTCGACGGCGAGGCGCGCTTTGGGGTTCCAGCCCAGGACGAGAAGGTGTTCCCTCATGCGTACTTTTCCGAGGCCTCGGCGGCCGCGTTCGCGAAGCTCGACGAAGGCGGTGGCGATGGTACCCGCGAGAATGCCGAGCACGCCGACGCCGAAGATCATGGTCCCCACGGCGACCACGCGCCCGCCGTCGGTCACGGGGTAAAGGTCGCCGTAGCCTACGGTGGAGAGCGTGGTCATGCTCCACCAGAGCGCATCTCCGAAGCCCGTGATGCTCTCGTTGGTGCCGTCCTCGAAGGAAAAGAAGGACCAGGCCGCGAGCACCCACACCGCCGTGGTGACCAGCACGAGGTTCACGAAGGTCTGCGTCGGGGCGACCGGAAGGTCGTAGTGGCGCATCAGCCGGCGCCCGAGCACGGCCAGCCGCGCGAAACGGAGGATGCGCACGAGGCGCATCAGCCGCGCAGTGCGCAGCGGCCCGACGAGGGGAATGGCGCCGAGCAGGTCGAACCAGTTGCGACGCAGAAAACGGGCTCGGTGGCCCCGGGCCTTGCGGAGCCGGATGAGGAAGTCGCCCAGAAAGAGCCCGCAGAGGGCCACGTCGACGGCCTCGAGGCGCGCCGCGTTCCGCTCCGAGAGCTCGCCGACCTCGAGGGCCAGCAGCAGGCCGATGGCCAGGACCGTGAACACGATGATCATCCGGTCCCACCACCAGGGCATCGTGGGCTCCCGGTAGACCGGGGCGAGGCGTCGCACGTCGGCATCGTGCCATCCGGCGAGGTGCAGCGTGAACCGCCGTTGACGCCGGGAACCCGCGCACGGGCGATCGCGCGGCGTTCGAACGGCTTCCTCGACGATTTCATGCGCCGACCGCCCTGGCACGATGCGTGCCCTCTTTGCAGCATCTCGTGAAGAGGTGGCGTCTTTCCACCGTCTCTCCACTCGACCGTGGCCACCGCCACGGCTCCCCAGCCCCCCACGTCGATCGCATGCCGAACCGCACTCCCCTCCTCGCCCTTCCCCTGGTCGCGCTCCTGGCGGGCTGCCCCATCTACGGGGCGAGCAACGACGACTGCACGCGCGACCTCGATTGTCCCGCGGGTGCCGCCTGCCGCGACGGATTCTGCGTCGTGGTGGGGGGCACGACGTGCCTTGACGACCGCGATTGCCTCGCCGGAGAGATCTGCGACCGCGGCTTTTGCAGCGACGCGCCGCCCGTCGACATGGGCGTCGACATGAACCAGCCGGTGCGGAACCCGGAGTGCACGGACGACACGGCCTGCGGCGGAACGGACCGCTGCGTCGAAGGCAACTGCCGCCCCGCCAGCGAGGTCTGCCAGTTCGAGTTCGAGTGTGCCGGCGTCACCGGCGGCGGGGCTTGCGTGAACGGCGGCTGCACGCCCATCTGCGGAAGCGACTTCGACTGCGGCTCGGGCACGCGCTGCGACGGGGGCTTCTGCCGCGTGGCCACGGACTTCTGCGATACGCGCACGGCCTGCTCCGGCGACGCCATCTGCGTGGGTGGACGCTGCCTGACGGAATGCACGGACGACGGAGGCTGCGTGTCCCTCGACTTCTGCGACGTGGACGGCCTGTGCCGCCCGGACTGGCGCCGCCAGCCGTTCTGCACCGGCGACGACGAGTGCGCCGCGGGCAGCCGATGCGTCGACGGAGCCTGCCGCACGCCCTGCGCCGACGGCCTCGACGCCACCTGCCAGATGACGGACATCTCCCTGACCGTCTGCAGCGCGGACCTGCTCTGCCTCACGGCCACGGAAGCGGACCCGGAGTGCGCCGCTCCCAGCGAGTGCGACGGCGACCGGGACTGCATCAACGCCATCTGCCGCTGACACGGAAACGGAAACGGAAACGGAAACGGAAACGGAAACGGAAACGGAAACGGAAACGGAAACGGAAACGGAAACGGAAACGGAAACGGAAACGGAAACGGACACGGGCACGGAGACGGGCACGGAGACGGGCACGGAGACGGGCACGGAGACGGGCACGGAGACGGGCACGGAGACGGGCACGGAGACGGGCACGGAGACGGGCACGGAGACGGGCACGGAGACGGGCACGGAGACGACCGGGGTGCCGAAGCG
>JBCCAW010000046.1:0-17737 GCA_039814655.1 Myxococcota bacterium
ACGGAGGCCCCATGCAGCGTGTATTCGTCACCGGCCTCGGGGTCGTCAGCCCCGTAGGCCACGGCCGAGAGGCTTTCTCTCAGGCATTGAAGTCCGGACGGAGCGGGGCTGCGCCCATCGCCGGCTTCGATACCTCTGCCCTCGATCGGCACGTCGGCTGTGAAGTGAAGGGCTTCGACGCGCGCGACCATCTGACCCGCGCCGAGGTCCGGCGCATGGGCCGCTGCTCGGCCATGGCCGTGGCGGCGGCGCGTATGGCCGCGCGCGAAGCGGGACTGGACGGCGACGCGCTGGCCGGCCCGCGCACGAGCGTCATCCTCGGCACGACCATGGGCGAGGCCAACGTGCTCGGCCAGCTCTAGTCGAGCTGGTTCCATCAGGGCGAGGACGCCGTGGACCGGGACGCGCTCCCCCGCTACGGCACGACGCTGCTCCCCATTCACGTGGCGCGTGCCTTCGGCGCGCGGGGCATGGTGCAGACGCTCCCGGCGGCCTGCGCCGCCGGCAACTACGCCATCGGCTACGCCCTCGACCAGATCCGCGCGGGCCGCGCCGACCGGGTCATCACCGGCGCGAGCGAGGTCATCGAGAAGCTCCAATACGCGGGCTTCGTGCGCCTTGGGGCCATGGCGCCGGAGAAGTGCCAGCCCTTCGACGCGGGCCGACGCGGCCTGCTGCTCGGCGAGGGCGCGGGCGTGCTCATTCTCGAGTCCGAGGAGAGCGTTCTCCGCCGCGGCGCCACGCCGCTGGCCGAGGTGGGCGGCTACGGCCTCGCCTGCGACGCGCACCACATCACACGCCCGCGCCCCGATGGCGCCGGAAGCGCGCTCGCGATGCGTCGCGCTCTCGAGGCGAGCGGCCTCGGCGCCGAGGACGTCGACTTCGTCAACGCCCACGGCACCGGCACCTCCTCGAACGACCCGGTCGAGACCCGGGTGCTCGCGGACGTCTTCGGCAAGCACGCGCCGGTGGTCACGAGCGTGAAGAGCATGCTCGGTCACTGCATGGGAGCCGCCAGCGCGCTCGAGGCCGTGAGCTGCGTGCTCACCCTCGAGGAGGGCTGGGTCCCGCCGACGATCCATCACGAGGAGCGAGACCCGGCGTGCGACGCGCTTCGCCTCGTGGCCAACCGCGCCGAGACGCACGACGTGCGCGTCGCGCTCAACAACTCGCTGGCCTTCGGCGGCTACGACGCGGTCGTCGCGCTGGCGAAGCCGGGCGTGCTACCGGCGCCGGCCCCGCTCGCCGCCTGACGCCGTGCGCCTGGCCATCACCGGCGGGGGGAGCGTGAGCCCCTTCGGCGTGGGACGTGCGGCCTTCGACGAGGCCCTCGCCGCGCCGGCGGATGCGCCCGCGCGCGCCTTCGGCGCCCGCTCCGAGGTGCTCGACCCGGAGCGCGTCGGTGCGACCCGGACCGCCGAGGTCTGGGGCTGGGACCCGGCGGTGCACCTCGGCAAACAGGGGCACCGCAGCTTCGACCGGCTCACGAAGTTCCTCATCGCGGCGGCGAAGCACGCCCTCGCCGACGCGGGCATCAAAGACGACGAGGGCTTTCGCGCGGGCGCGCCGGGCGCGAGCGACGTGGGCATCTGCAGCGCCACGGCCTACGGCTCCCTCGACGCCATCACGGAGCTCAACCGCGTGGCCGAGCTCGAGGCGCCGCGTTTCATCAACCCCTCGCGCTTTCCGAACACGGTGATCAACGCCGCGGCGGGCTACGTGAGCATCTGGGAGGGGCTGACGGCGCCCAACATCACCATCGTCGATGGCAACTGCGGCGCCCTCGACGCGGTGCTCGCCGCGGACACGCACCTGGTGAACGGGCGCGGCAAGGCGTTCCTCGTGGGCGGCGGAGAGATCGTGAGCGCGGCGCTGCACCTCGGCCTCTCGCGCCTCGACGTGCTGAAGGCTCCGAGCGGCGAAGGCCCCGGGCTGACCATGGGCGAAGGTGCCTGCTACCTCGTGATGGAGCGCGAGACCGCGGCGCGGGAACGGGGCGCGCGGCTGCTCGGCCGGGTGCTGGGCTACGGCAACGCCTTCGAGCCGCCGGAGGAAGAAGCGCGCATCGTCGACGCCCGACCGGAGGCCGTCGTGCGGGCCATCGAGATGGCCCTCGCCGAAGCCGGCCTCGGGCCGGAGGACGTGGACCTGGTGGCGAGCGCCCGGGGAGGGCTCGCGCGCCTCGACGACGCCGAGGCCGAGGGCCTCGAGCGGGCCTTGCCGGCGGTACCCGTGGTGGCGCCGAAGGCGCTTCAGGGCGAGACCTTCGGCGCGGCGGGCGCTTTCGCCATGGCCTCGGCGCTCGCCTGGATGGCCGGCGCCCCCGCCGCGCCGCTCGTGAGGGGCGAGCCGTTGAACGCGCCACCGCGCGTGGTAGTGGTCACGGCCGTCGGCTTTTACGGCAACGCGAGCGCGGTGGTGCTCGCGTCCCCGGAGCCGGAGAGCCGGCGCGGGAGCAGGGCATGAGCTGGATTCAGGACAAGGCCCAGGCGGGCCTCGAGCGCATTCGCGAGGCGCAGGAGAAGCAGGTCTACCCCTACTTCCGCGCCTTCGAGAGCGGCGGGCTGCACACGACCATCGACGGCAAGCCCGTCGTGAACTTCAGCTCGAACGACTACCTCGGGCTCACGACGCACCCGAAGGTGAAGGAAGCCTCGATCGCGGCGGTGAAGAAGTACTCCTGCGGGCTCGGGTCGAGCCGCGTGCAGGCCACGACCACGGCGCACGTCGAGCTCGAAGAGCGGCTGGCCGCGTGGTTCGGCTTCGAGAAGTGCCTCGTCTTCACCACGGGCTACCAGGCCATGGTCGGGACCATCATGGCCCTCGCGGACCGGGACACGACGCTCGTCCTCGATAGCCTGAGCCACGCCTGCATTCTCGACGGCACCTTCGCCGCGGCCGGCACGCCGCGGAACGGCCCGGAGATTCGCTTCTTCAACCACAACAGCCCGCGGGCCTTGAAGCGCATTCTCGGCAAGCGCGAGCGTGAGAAGGCGATGATCCTCCTCGAGGGCATCTACAGCCTCGACGGGGATGAAGCGCGCATTCACGAGCTCCTCGAGGTCGCCGAGGCCGACGAGAAGGCCGTGGTGGTCTGCGACGACGCCCACGGCACGGGAACGCTCGGCAAGGGCGGCCGCGGCATCATCGAGAAGTATGGCCTCGAGGGGCGCATCCCCGTGGTCATCAGCACGTTCTCGAAGACCTTCGGCGGCATCGGCGGGATTCTGCTCGGCGACGCGGAGACCGTGGACTTCATCAAGCACCAGGCCCGGAGCTTTCTCTTCAGCGCGAGCCTCCCGGTGCCCTTGGTGGCCGCGGCGAGCACCATTCTCGACATGCTCGAGGATCACGGCGAGGAGCTCGTCGCGGAGCTTCACGATAAGAGCGCTTACATGCGGAAGGGCCTCACGGACCTGGGCTTCGACCTCGGGCTCAGCGACACGCACATCATGCCCGTCATGTGCCGTGAAGAGCGGAAGGCACTCTTCACGCACGTGGCCATGCTCGAGAGCGGAGTGATGATGGTGCCCATCACCTACCCGGCCGTGAAGCGCGGCGAAGAGCGCCTTCGCCTGAACGTGACTCGCGGGCACTCCAAGGAGGACATCGACCAGGCCGTCGAGCTCCTCGGCGTCTACGGCAACGCCTTCTTCATCCTGGGCGGCGACGAGCTCGAGCCCATGCCGGAGTCCCCCGCGGCGGAGTAGGGCGATTCAGCGAGCCTGGGCCACGACTGAGCGATAGTAGGCTGCGGTGGTCTCGCCAACGCGGTCGGGGCGAAGTTTCGCTTGGTAGTAGCTGCGGCCGCTGGCCGCTAGACGGGCGGCCTGGTCCGGGTCGTCGAGCACCGTATCGAGGGCTTCCGCCAGCGCGGCGGGGTCCTCCGGCGGTACGACGAGGCCGTTGTCCCCGTGCGTGACGATCTCCGGAATGCCCCCCGCGCTCGTCGTGACGAGCGGGCTGCCGAAGGCGAAGGCTTCGACGACGGTCATGGGGAAGTTTTCGTAGCGCGATGGCACCACGGTGACCCGGCAGCGGCGGCGCAGCCCGACGATGGTCTCGGGCGGCTGCGGGCCCATGACGTCGATTCGCGCACGGACGTCCTCCGGGAACCGCTGCAGGTACTCTTCGAGCGTGAAGGTCTCACCGTCACGGTTGAGGCCGTAGTCCGGCCCCACGTACACGAGGCGCCGCGCAGGGTGCATACGGGCGAAGGCGTCGAGGATGACGTCCCCGCCCTTGTGGCCGTCGAAGCGACCCACGAAGAGCACCGTATTGGGTTCCGATGCGCCGAGGGACCAGCTTTCGTCAGCGTCGACCCAAGGGCCAGGGTTCGGCAGCACCTGGGCGCCGTCGAGGCGCAAGCCGTAGTAGCGCCGCGTCTGCTCGAGAACGTCCCGGGAAGGCGAGGTGACGAAACGCGCTTGCCGCAGCGCGATGCCCTCCGCCGCGACACGGTCCTTGAAGGGCGAAACGGTTAGGTCGTGGCCGAGAGCCTTGCCTGTCAGGAAGAAGGGGCCGTGCAGCCGGACGACCACAGGACGGCGTAGCAGCGGGCCCGCGAGCTGGTACCAGCCCCAGGTCTCCTCGGCCTCGAGCACGTCCGGAAGCGGTTCGCCGCTCCGGCGTCGGGCGGCGCGGAGATAGGCCGCCATGCGGAGCGCCATGGAGGCGTTCTCTGGCTCCGGTCGCGCGAGCAGGCCCCGGAGCCGTAGGCCGAGCGCGTGGACCCGCCGCTGCATCGACGTCGTGGTGTAGAGCTGCGGCTCTCCCTCCGGTGCCCGCCAGGGCATCACGTCGGTCGCGACGTCGGCCGGCATGCCGCTCCGGAGGTTGGCGACATAGGTCACGATGCCGTTTGTGGCGAAGGCCGGCGGCCACGAGGGAACGAGGTAGGTCACCTTCACCGCGAAGACTCCGGGATGGGGAGGGAAGGGAGATTCGTGAGGTCCGGTAGGTAGTAGGCTTCCCCCACGAGCACGAGGCTGGCCAGCACGCCCACTCCGATACCCAAGAAGAAGAAGACGAAGGAGCGGAGCTCGACGCGCATGCGCAGAAGCCCGATTCGCTTCTTGGCGATCCAGATGACAACGGCCACGGGCACCTCGTTGAGCCCCATGGCCCAGACGATGCCCCAGAAGCCCGCGAGGTGATGCGCGATAGGTACGGCGACGACGACGTACACGGCACGGGCCAGGCTCCGGTAGAATCCGTAGCGGGTGTGACCGAGGGAGAAGAGCAGCGTCTCGCTCGCGTTCAGTGAGGTGCTCGCGGCCAGAGAGATCGACAAGATGCTCAGAATATGGCCAGCCATGAGGTAGCGATCGTCGTAAAGAACGTCGACGACGATGGGCGCCCCCACAAGCAGCAGACCGCAGCCGAAGCAGAAGGTGACGTCGAGCTTGAAGCGCGCGGCATCGAAGGCGGCCAGCAGCACCGGCACTTCTCGCTCGTCACCCTCCTCGAACTTGTTCTTCTCGCGGTTGAGGACCGGGAAGACGATGTTGTGGATGAGCTTCGTTTGGAGGGCCATCACCGCGCTCGAGAGGCGCGTGGCGATGGCGTAGAGCCCAAGGGAGGTCAGGTCGACGAGCTTGCCGATGAGGATTCGGTCGGCCTGCGTACCGACGAACGTGCACGCCGTACTCAGAAAGATCCACCGACCGAGGTTGACGATCTCGTCGAGCGCCGTCCGGTCGATGAAGAAGCGATGGCGGATGGCGTCGAGGTAGAGGTGGCTTCCGACGAGGCGAACCATGGCCCCTGCGATGCCCCCGAAGACGATGGCCCAGGCAGACGGCTCGACGTAGGCCACCCCGATCTGCACCGCCACCGTCACCACCTGAGACGCGAGTTCGAGGCTGATGACCGCCTTCTGGTTCAGGCGCCGAACCTCGGTCTTCATCGAGGTTGCGCAGAAGCCGTCGATGATGCTGGTCAGCCCGGCAACGAGCAGCAGGGTTCGTAGCTCCGGCTCTTCGTAGAAGGCCGCCACGGGTCCGGAGCCGAGTGCGCAGAGCACGTAGAGCGTGAGGCCCCGTGCCACTCCAACGGTCCAGGCCGTGTTCAGAAAGCCGGTTTCTTCGCCGCGGCGGCTCTGCAGGATGGCCGTCTCGAGACCGAAATCACTGAACAGGTGGAGGGCGACGATGAATGCGAAGACCAGCTCCATGAGGCCGTAGACCTCCGGAACCAGGAGCCGGGTGAGCACGAGGCTGCTCAGGAGCCGGAGAACCTGCGCGCCGCCGAAGCCGAGAACGATCCAGACGACGGCGCGCCCCGCCGACCCGTCGCCCTTTGGCTCGGCCTTCGCCGCACCCTCCTCGGTCATCGACCGCCTCGCGCCCGTTGCACGCGCCTGCTTAGCGCCTCGCCGAAGAGATGACCAGCAGCGCGACGGGCGCGGCCTCCGATGCTAGGTAGGCCCGCGTGCCGAACGTGCTTGCGTGGCTGGTGATGATCTCGACGCCCGTCGTGGCGTGGGTTCTCGCCACTCGTTACTCGCCGCGGCGCGCCACCATGGTCCTGCTCTTCGGAGCGTCGATGTTCTGGCCCAACCAGACGAGCTTCGACCTCCCCATGAGCCCGAACCTGGACAAGGACATTTTTCCTGCGTTCTGCATGTTGCTCGTCCTGGCCATCAAGGCCCGTCCAGCTCTCGCGCGGGCCCGTGCACACCGGAGCTACGAGCTGCTGTTCCTGCTGGCGGCCTTCGGAGCCGTCGGCACGGTCCTTACGAACACCGATGATCTGGTCTACGGCCCGGTCACGCTGAATGGCCTCAAGATCAATGACCTAGTCTACCATCTGGTTGAGATCGCGGTGCGATGGTTCCCGCCCTTCTTCCTAGGGCATGCGCTCTTTCGAAGCCGAGCGGCGTTAGAGGATCTATTCCGCTTCATGACGCTATGCGGTCTCGTTTACTCACTTTTCATTCTCGTTGAGATTCGCCTCTCTCCGCAGCTCCACAACTGGGTGTACGGCTTTCACGCCTCCGCGTTTATGCAGTCCATTCGCATGGGCGGCTATCGGCCGACGGTGTTCATGCGCCATGGTCTCAACGTATCGCTCTTTATGGTTATGTGCGTTCTCGCGACCGCCGCTCTGTATAAAATAGAGTACCGGCTGAAGATCCGGTTTTTCAGTAGCGGTCGCGCGCTCGTTTTCCTCATCGTCATCTTGATTCTGTGCAAGTCGACGGGCGCCTACTTCTACGCAGCTCTCGGCATCCCACTAGTGCTCTACGCGCCGATCCCCGCGAGGCGGTGGGTGGCTTTGGGCATGGCAGTGGTCGTGCTCTCATACCCGATTGCACGCCATCTGGATCTCGTCCCGGTTGACGACATCGTCGAGGCCATTCGCGTGAACATCGGTGAGGAGCGCGCCGGATCCATCGGCTTCCGCTTTTACAACGAAGCGGAGGTGCTCGAGAATGCGCGGGAGCGGATGTGGTTCGGCTGGGGCTACAACGCCCGGCCCTTCGAGCACGACCCCTACACGGGGCTCATGATGTCCGTGGTCGACGGCTGGTGGGCCATCGAGCTCAGCGCTCACGGCATCGTTGGGTTCCTGGCGACCTTCCTCCTGATGCTGCTGCCGATCTTCCAGGCCGTACGTGTCCTGCCCAAGCTTCGCCGGAGTTCCGACCAACAGCTGCTCGGCACGCTCACGCTCATGTGCGCGATCTACATGTTCGACTGGGTGCCCAACGCGCCCATCTCGGCGGAGCTCAACATGCTCGTCGGGGCGCTCGCCGGGGTGGCTCCGGGCATGTGGCGTGAGCAGCAGGTGCGGCTGCGGTCGCAGCGTCGCGAGGCGCGACTGGCCTCGCGCGCCTGATGCGGCGGTGCTCAGCGAATTCGGTAGAAGGGGTCCTGGCCGCCCGTCAGGTCCGCGAGCGTCACAGCGGCCTGGAGCTCCGTGAGCTCGAGGGTCACGCCAGCGGCGCGGTGTTGCGTGGCGACCACGGCCCCGGTCTCGAGCGTCGTCCAGCCTTCCCAGCTCACCGCGATGCCGCCGACGGGGATAATCCGTACCCACATGTTCCAACGCACGGGCCTGCCGTCGTTGCCGAGCGTGTAGAGGTAGGCGTCCCCCGGCGTCACGCCGCCGGAAGCGAAGCTCACGAGGAGCCCCTCGCCGCCGCCCTCCAGCGCCGCGACGCCGAGCGCGACGCCCTCGTCCCGGAGCTTCTCGAGAGGGTTGAGCCAGAAGCTGTCGTTGGCCCAGAGCCCATAGGCCTGGCGGCAGGCCGCCTCCGCGGCTTGCCCTTCGAGGCGCACGCCGGCCTCGAAGGCCTCTCCCGTTTGGTCCCGGAGGCGGATCCGCGCGACCATGTCGCCCCAGCGCACTTCCGCGAGGCTGGCCTGCCGGTCCCAAAGGTGGCGATGGCGGCCGCCGAAGACCCAGCGAATGGCGCCGGTGCGCTGCCACGCGGGCAGGTCGATGGCGGCCTCGACGCGCGCCGCGAGGGGCTCCGCGTCCGCGCCGGTCGCCAGGGGGCGGGGCTCATGCAGGATCGCGCCGGCGGCGACGACGGCGATGAGACAGGCCGCGAGCACGAGCCCCACGCCGATGAGAGCGCGCCGAAGGCGCCGCCGGGGAGGCTTCGAGGCCCGGGCAGGTTCCGTCACGCCCTGGCCATAGCGCCCGGGCCCTTCGGCAGCGAGCGGTCCACCTCGGGCGCCCGCGCGCGCCACGGCTTCGGTGGCGCGGACCCGCTGCCGTTTCCTTCCGGCGTGTGCTCTCTCGCCTCGTCGCGAACGGTAGACGCGCTATGCTGCCATACCGTGCTCCGCACCGTGTTTCGCACCCTCATCCTTGCTCTCGCGCTGCCGATGGTCGCCCAGGCGCAGCCCGCGGAGCCCGACGACACTGCACAGGCGTCGCCCGGACCCCGGCTCCAGGTGCTGGTGATCGTGGAGACGGAGGACCCACGGGTGAAGCCGGCGGCGCTCCGCGAGGCCGTCGCCGCCGCGGACGTGCTGGCCTTCGGCCTCGGCGACCCGCGGGCCGCGGCAGCGGACGCCACGGTCACCGTGGTCGTCGCCCCAGGCGGCCAGAGCGCGCGCGTTCTCTTCGTCCCCGAGGCCGGCTCGCGCACCGTGCGTCAGCTCAGCGCCACCGGCGAGGCCGACCCGGAAGGGCGCTGGATGGCGACGGCCATCGCCCAGCTGGTCCGGGCCTACGAGGAGCGCCTCCGCGGCGAGCGGCCGCTCGTGCTGACGGACCTGGTGGACCCTTGGTACGTGGTCGACCCGGCCGAGGTTCGCGTGGAGCGCGTGCCGGAGACGGAGGTCATCGACCCCTGGCGCGGCACGTCGGCACCGGCGACGCCGCGCCTCGTGGCGCGCATGACCGTGACCACGGAGCTGCTCGACCCGTGGCGCGAAGGAGCCATGCCGCCGCTTCCGACGGGAGGGACCGCCCGGGGCGCGACGCTCGACCCCTGGGCCGGCGATGGCGAGGGTGGGCGCGACCTCGGCGCTCCCCGGCCGTCGCCCTGATGGCCGGTACGCTCGGCCGAGGTCTCGCGGCGGTCCCCGCGGAGGACCTGGTGAAGCTCCTGCGCCTCGTGCACCAGGGTCACGTGGCGTTTCCGCTCACGCGCGTGGAGCTCCTCGTGCGCGGCATGAACCGTTTGGCCGACCATGCCGACGTGCTCGTGGGCCTTGACGAAGCCGGCGTTCGCGCCGTGATCGTCGCGGTCCTGGCCGAGCGCCGCCACGGCGCGCAGGGGCGCCGGCCAAGCTGAGCTGGTTGCGCCGCCGCCCGGGCAGTAGCCTCTCCAGACGCGGGTCCCAGAACCCGGGACGCGCGCCGCGCCCGCGACGCATGCCGGAGAGGCCATGACCGACACGCAGCCCAAGAAGAACCCCGCCGACTTCAAGCCTTCCATGGTGCCCCCCATGAAGGGCCGCCCCCGGGGCCCGGAGCTCCCTCACATCGATGTGTACGAGTACGGGGCGAAGCGCGGCGACGTGCAGCAGAAGATGAACGAGCGGCTCTTCATGCAGCTCCTCGTCTTCGACGCGCCCGTGGGGAGCGACGCCGCCGCCTACGTGGAGGCCCTCGCCCGGGCCGTGGACGCCGCGAAGGTGCCAAGCGTCATCTACGAAGACGTGAACGACCCGCGGGGCATCGCGCTCCTGACCTGGTCGACGGACCCGGCGCACTTCGTGACCGCCGTGCGGCCGCTCTTCCGCGCCGAGCCGCTGAAGGAGCTCCACCACCGGCGCGACTTCGCCATGCTCGGCCGGACCTACGGCCTCGGCTACGAGCAGAACCTCGCGCATTGGTTGCTCGAGAAGCCCGTCGCCAACGTCCTGAACGAGGACAACGTCTGGGCCGTCTGGTATCCGCTCCGCCGCTCTGGCGCCTTCGAGAAGCTCGACCACACGGAGAAGCGCGCCATCCTCGGCGAGCACGGGACCATCGGCCGCGCCTACGGAGCCCAGGGCCTCGGGAGCGACGTGCGCCTGGCCTGCCATGGCATCGACGCGAACGACAACGAGTACGTCATCGGGCTCATCGGCAAGGCGCTGCATCCGCTCTCGCACCTCGTGCAGGCCATGCGCGGTACGCGGCAGACCTCCGAGTTCATCCAGGAGATGGGCCCCTTCTTCGTGGGTCACGTCGCCCACCGGCAGAAGGGCTGAGCGCTGCCGGGGTCGAGCTTCGGTCAGGCGCTCCGCGTCACCACGGCCGGGGAGAGCCATGGGCCGGGCAACGTCGTCATCGTGGATGGCTGCCCGCCGGGGCTCGCGCTCTCCGTAGAGGACCTCGCGGCCGATCTGCGGCGGCGCCGGCCCGGGCAGTCCAAGGTCACGACGCAGCGCAAGGAGCCGGACGCGCCGGAGATCCTGAGCGGCGTCTTCGAGGGCGTCACCACCGGCACGCCCATCGCCATCCTGGTGCGCAACCAGGACCAGAAGAGCCGGGACTACGCGGACATCAAGGACGTCTACCGGCCCGGCCACGCGGACTACACCTTCGACGCGAAATACGGGCGCCGGGACTACCGGGGCGGCGGCCGCTCGAGCGCGCGGGAGACCGTGGCCCGCGTGGCGGCGGGGGTCATCGCCAAGAAGATCCTGGCCGGAGCCTTCGGCGGGCGCGTGGTGGGCTACGTGGCGCAGATCGGCGACGTGGTGGCCGAGGTGCCGGTCCCCGCGGCGCTCACGGTTCACGACGTGGAGACGCTCCCCGATGGCTCTCCGAACATCGTCCGCTGCCCGGACGTGGCGGCCGCCGAGCGCATGGTCACGCTCATCCAGGCCATGCGGAAGGATCAGGATTCCATCGGCGGCGTCGCGGAGATCGTGGCGACCGACGTTCCCGCGGGCCTCGGCGAGCCGGTCTTCGACAAGCTCAAGGCGGACCTCGCCAAGGCGCTCTTCAGCCTGCCTGCGGTGGTCGGCGTGGAGTACGGCGCCGGTTTCGGCGTCGCTACCCTCCGCGGCAGCGAGCACAACGACGCCTTCGTGCCGGGGCAGAGCGGCCCTTCGACGCGCACGAACCGGCACGGCGGCATGCTCGGAGGCATCTCGAGCGGCCAGCCCATCGTGCTTCGAGCCGCCGTGAAGCCGACCTCGTCGCTGCCGCGCGCCCAGGACACCGTGGACACGTCCGGCGAAGCGACGACGGTGCGGACCAAGGGTCGCCACGACCCCTGTCTGTTGCCGCGCTTCGTGCCCATGGCCGAGGCCATGGTCGCGCTGGTGCTCGCAGACCACTGGCTCCGCTGGCGCGGGCAGGTCGGCGAGCGCTGACGCGCCGGCCGATCTCAATTGGCTGAGGCGGCGTTGCGTCGCCCTAGCCAGCACTCGAGGAGCACGGACGAGCGGAACTGCACCTCCACCAGGGGCACGCCGCTGAGCGTCGGGGCCACGACGGCGAAGTGAAGCGGATCCACGCCGAGCCGCCAGCGGCCCCGGAGCTCGAAGAAGAGGCCGATGGGTCGCACGTCGAGGAAGACGCCGGTCTGCCCCGGAGCGTCGAGGCGGTTGCTGCGCAGCAGCGTCGCGCTTCCCGCGTAGAGGGCGAAGCGGAGCCGGCCCGAGGCGTGAAAGTGTTCGACGCCGCCCGCGATGTCGAGGGCATGCTGGGTGCGGTTGCGGTCGCCCTCGGCGATGCGCCAGAGCGCGTGCTCCACGCGAAGCAAGAGGCCCCAGCCCCCGCTGCGCCAGCCCACGAAGGCGCCTTCATGCGTGGTCAAGGTGCGCGTGGCGTTGCCCGTGGTCACGAGCGAGAGCAGCGAGCCGCCGGCGTCGAGGCCCGCGACCCAGTGCGGGGTGCCTTCGTATTCGGCGAGGGCGGGCTGCGCGTGCGCCTGGCGGGTGGCGAAGGCGCTCGCCAGCACGAGCGCCGTGAGCGCCCAGCGCGTCATGGCACCGCCGGAAGCGTAAAGGTCCAGAGCGCGCCGGCGCTCATGCCGAGCAAGGCCTGGTCTCCCTCGATGTCGAGGGCGTAGCCGGCGACGCCGAGGGCCACGCGAAGCGCCGGCGCCGGGTCCGGCCTCGCCAGCGCCCACACGGCCACGTCGCCGTCGAGCGTGAGCGCCACCAGCGTCCCGTCGCGGAAGGCGAGCCCATCCACCGGGCCCCCGAGCGCCTCGAAGCGCCGCTGCTCCTCGAGGCCAAGGTCGTAGAGGGCGACCTGGCCGCTTCCCCAGGCCGCAGCGATGCGTCCTTCCCCGAAGGCCACGGCCGTGACGCTGTCACCGGTCGGGGCCGTGGCCCGGAGCTCCAGCGTCTCGGCGTCGACGAGCACCAGGGCGCCCGGCAGGGCGAAGCGGCCGAGGCCGAGCGCGAGCAAGGTGCCCTCCGCGTCGGCGTCCATGACGTTGATGCGGTCGTCCAAGGTGCGCTGGTCGTCCGTGCGCGGGTCGTCGCCGCAGCGAAGCGTCCGGTCCCGCCCGGCGCTGCAAAGGCGCGTGCCGCGGCGAGTGACCGCGCGCACGTCCGGATGGACCCGCTCGCCGAGGAGCTCGCCGGCTCCACTCCAGCTGCGCACGGCATCGCCGCCGGCGCTCACGAAACCTCGCTCGTCGGCTTCGAGGTCCCACACGGGACCGGCGTGGGCCGCGATGCGGCGCGTTGGAAGCGCCCCCTCGAGGAGCGTCAGCTGCCCGCCCGACGAGCCCGTGACCGTGCGGTTGTCGCCGGCGGCGACCGCTTCCGCGCGCTCCGCTGCCGGGTGCATCCGCACGACCCGGGGCCGGACGAGGCCTCCCGGGGGAACGGTCTCGCTCGCGAAGAGCGGCAGGCAAAGCGGCGCGCCGATGAGGCCCGAAGCGTCTTCCGCCGCGAGGCAGACCGTGCGCCGGCTGCCGTCGAAGGGCTCGCCTTCTGCGGCGACGTCGACGGTGAACACGCCGTCTCCGGGGGGGAGGGCGTAGCGACGCGCGGCGTCCTCGAGCTCCCAGAGCAACGTTGCACCTTCCGGGAGGGCTACGCGGAGCGTGACCGACTGGCCGGCGACGAAGGGCGAGGCCCACTCGAGGGCGTCCACGAAGGGGGGCTCCGTGCTCCGCAGCGGGCCGTACTCGGGACGCCGCGTGGCTCCGCGGATCGCGACGCGATCATCGACGGCGCGGGCGGCCTCACGCCGGGCCGCGCCTCCGACGTCGGCGTCCACCAGCTGCGTGCAGCCGAGGGCCAGGACGCAGAGCGGGGCGTATCGCGTCACGTCTGCGATCTCCGGCGGCGCCGGACGAGCAGCAGGACCACGCCGAGCGGGGCGAGCTGCGACGCAATCCACCCCGCCGGCACCCCGGCGGCGCTGCAGAGGAAGGGCTCCGAGGGGTCCTGCCGCGCGAGCCGAAGCCAGCGCCCGTTGTCGCAAAACTCGTCGGCCACCGAGCAACCGGGGCGGTAGCGGAGCCAAGCGTCGAGCACGGACTCCACGGCGTCCGCGTCCCGGCCGAGGAAGACCTCCCGGGCGGCGACGAAGAGCTCGCCGGTCGCGCGTCGCGCGGCCGCTCGCGTGTCCGCCGTCTCTTCGCTGCATTGGTCCATGGCGTCGGAATGCGCGAGCCCGTCTCGGGACTCGCGCAGCGTGCCGCTCACGGCTTCGACGAAGTTGAACACCGTGAGCACGCGGCGGAAGTCGTCGTGCTCGTCGCGGATGGTGTGAGCGAAGGAGTCCTGAAGCGCGTGGGCGGCGCGTCCGAGGTGGAAGGCCACGGCCCAGACGTCGAGGTCCACGAGGCCGTAGAAGTCGAAGTAGAGCTGCGTGCGAAGGAGCTGCTCCTCCGGTGGGCGCCGGATGGCGGCGTCGGCCTCGGCGACCTCCTCGAGGATGCGTGCCCGCGTGCCGGCGACGGCGGCTTCGTCCCCGGCGACGCCATCGTCGTCGAGGCCCCGGAGCGCGTGGGCGTACTGCTCTTCGGCGTTCGGGTTCGTATGAATGGTGCGGGCGCTTTCCAGGTTGAGGATGGCGTGCCCTTCCGTGTCCGGGGAGCGCACGCCGACGAGCAGGCTCGTCAGCACGAAGAACTCCACCTCCGTGAGCCCCGTCGGGTCGACGCCCACGGTCTCGAGCACGAAGCGGCCCACGCGGCGCCATCCGCTCCCGCGTGGGACGACGATGCGTGCCGTGGGGAGCGTGAGCGCGACGTCGTCGAAGGCCTGCGCGCTGAGCACCTCGTGACAGGGCTCGCTGAAGCCCGAGGCGATACTGAAGGCGGCGGCCGGCGAGGGTGCGGCAAGCGCGAGCGTGGCGAAGAGCAGCGGAGCGCGGGTCATGGCAGGCGAACCTCGACCCCGAGGGTCGTGCGGTATTGCGTGAGGAGCAGGGTGGGGTGCCGCAGCGCCGGAGCGAGCAGGTTCAGCCCCAGCGGCGTGAGCTCGACGGCGACGTGGGCGTGCACGGGCCAGCGGAGCGCGACGGGCCGGAGGTCGACGAAGAAGCCCGAGGTGCCGCGCTGATGGAGCGGCGTGTCGCCGTTGAGAATGGAGAGCCCGAGCGTGAGCGCGGAACGAAGCCGCCCCCGGGCCCACACGCGCTCGACGCCGGCGCCGACGTTCCACACGCCAGAGAAGGTCCCGGCGTCGAGCTCCGTTCCGAACCAGGCGTTGCGCTCGAGGACGAGGAGGCCGCCGAGCTGCGCGTCCGGGCCTTCGCGCCGGTAGGCGAAGCGAAGCGCGCCGCCAAAGGAGACGTTCAGCAGGGAGCGGTCCGGCTGGTCGGAGAAGGCGGAGGCATGCCCTTCGACGGCGAGGCGGAGCGGCGGCGGCTCCGCGCGCGTCGGCCCGGCCGCGAGCGCGACGGCCGTCACGACGGCGGCTGCGACGGCAGAGGCCGCGCGGACGGGCGCCGTAGCCATGGAGCGCATGCTGCCCCCGGGGTGGGCGAATGTCAGAGGAAATCCGGCGTGAGGCAGGGCCGGGCGCCTTTGGCCTTGCTTCGCGGCGCAGCTGCGGCCATGTCTGGATATATGCGAACGCAAGCAAATGCGGTGCCCGAGGCCTCGACGGGCGCGCGCCCGCGGGTGCTGCGCGAGGCCGTGCGCCGCCTGATCGCGGCGCACGCGGCCCTCGAGCCGATGCGCCGCCCCTGCGGTGCGGTGCTCACCCTTCCGCACGCCTGGACGCTCCTGGAGCTGAAGGCCGAACCCGGGCTCACGCTGACGACGCTGGCGTCGCGGCTGAACATCGACCGGAGCAACGTGTCCCGGCTCTGCGCCCGCCTGGAGAGCGAGGGCGAGCTGCGGCGGGAGCCCTGCCCGGACGATGGCCGCGCCCTTCGCCTCCGTCTGACGGCCAAGGGCCGTCGCGCAGCCGCGCGCGTGGACCGCGGCAGCGCTCAGCATTTCGCGGTCGTGTGGCAACGGCTGGGCCGTGACGGCCCGCGCGTGCTCGCAGCCGTGGAACGCCTCTCCGAGGCCCTGGCGGCTCCGGAGGCGGCGTGAATCGCGCGCTACGAAGCGGGCCCGTCCACGCGCTGCGACGGACGCCGGGGGCCGCGCAGAGGACCCCCTACGGCGCACCTCGGGCGGTGGCGCTGATGCTCGCGATGGCATGGGGCTGCGGAGCCGGGGCCGGCGACGAGTCTCCGCCGGCCGAGACCGGAGCCGACGACCGCCAGGTCGAGCCCGGGTCCCCGGCGGGCGAGGCTCCGCCGCACCCGAGTGAAGCGCTCGCGGCCCTCGACCCGCGCCGGCCCGTGCCGCTCCAGCCGATGATGGCCTGGCACCAGAAGCAGAACATGATGGCGCACCTGGTCGCCGTTCAGGCCATCACCGAGGCCGCGGCCCGGGGCGACTGGGGCGCGGTAGCGCAGGCGTCGCGGCCCCTCGAGTCCTCACCGCGCATGGCGACCATGTGCGAGCACATGGGCGCCGGCGCCGACGGGTTCACCGAGGCGGCGCTCGCCTTTCACGCGCGCGCCGATGCCATCGGTGAGGCCGCCAAGGTGGCGGACGGACCGGGCGTGCTCGAGGCGCTGGCCGCCACGCTCGAGGCGTGCACGTCCTGTCATGCGGCCTACCGGCAAGAGGTGGTGCATGCGGCGGAGTGGGAAGCGCTCACGAAGGTCTCGCACCATCCTTCGCCGCATCCCTCGCCGCCTCCGTCGCCGCATCACTTGCCTCATCCCTTGCCGCATGGGGAGCGCTGAAGAGCGGGCGGAAGCACGGCGGCCGCCGGGCCGTATAAGAGACCCATGCGCCTCCGCCTTCTCCCCCTGTGCTTTGCCCTTGCCATCGGCTGCTCGGACACGGTGCCCACGTCCCCGGGGACCGTGTTGCTCGCGCACACCGTGCCCGTCGGCGAGGGGCACGCCCTCGGGACCGCGGACCGGCACGAGGACACGTTCTCCCTCGGCCGCGGCGGGACCGTGAAGCTCCGGCGGGACACGGCCACGGCGCCGGGCGGCGGCCGGTACGTGCTGCGCGTCGAGATCGAGGTGGTCGACGCCGCCGGCTTCGAGCTCGAGGCGGGACCGCTCGGAACGCCGGCCAACGAGGGGACCCGGGAGCTGCCGCGCTGGGTCCAGGCGGTGAGCGTGACGCAGAACCGTACGACCTCCTTCGGGACCCGCGAGGGCGGCACCAGCGTGTTCGACGTGCGCGGTGACGGGACGGTCACGCCGCGCTGAGCCGGCCGGAGGGAGACGTCGCCGGGCCAGCTCCGCGCGTAGGCTCGCCCCATGACGACGCGCAAGCGACTCCTGACGGGCCCGCGCATCAGCGTGGACCGGGTGACCGTGGACACGCCGGCCGGCCCCGTGGCGCGGGACGTGGTGGTGCATCCCGGCGCGGTGGTGATTCTGCCGGTGCTCGAGGACGGGCGCTTCGTGCTCATTCGGAACCGGCGCGTGGCCGTGGGGGAGACGCTGCTGGAGCTGCCCGCGGGCACGCTGACGCCAGGCGAGGCGCCGGCGACCTGCGCGCGCCGGGAGCTCGCCGAGGAGACCGGATACCGGGCGCGCGCGCTCGCGCCGCTGCTCACCTTCTACCCGTCGCCGGGCGTGCTCGACGAGGTGATGCACGGCTTCGTCGCCAGTGGACTGGAGCCGGGCGCGCAGGACCTCGACGCGGGCGAGGAGATCGACGTCGAGGTCATGGACCGCGCCGCCCTCGACCAGGCCCTCGAGAGCGGCGCCATCAAGGACGGCAAGACGCTCACGCTGCTGCTGTGGTGGGAGCGCTTCGGCGCGCCATGACGCCCGCCGCGCGAGGGGCGCCATGTCACACTCGCGTGCCACCCCTCGAAGATGCCCGTCGAGCTCC
>JBCCAW010000692.1:0-2866 GCA_039814655.1 Myxococcota bacterium
CCGCCGCCGAGGACATGATGCGCTGGCTCGAGGCCGGAAACGAAGCCTGGCAGGAGCGTCACGGGGTCTCCATCGAGCTCGCCATCGGCATCAACTCCGGAGAGGCCATCGTGGGGAACATCGGCAGCGAGACCCGCATGGAGTTCACGGCGATTGGCGACACGGTGAACGTGGCGGCGCGGCTGGAGGCCATCGCGCGCCCCTCGCAAATTCTGGCGACGGAGGCCACGCGGCGAATGGCTGGCGACGCTCCCTTCGAGTTCTTGGACCTCGGAGCCCGAGAGCTCAGCGGCCGAGCGGAGCAAGTCCAGCTCTACGAGGTGCGGCCGTGAGCGCGCTGGCCATGGGGACGCTCGTCGCGGACCGCTACGAGATTCGAGAGGTGATCGGCGCCGGCGGGATGGGTGCGGTCTATCGCGCTCATCAAACCTCGCTTGGTCGCGATGTGGCTCTGAAGGTCATTCACAGCACGGCCGCAGAGAATCAGCACAGCCGCGATCGATTCTTACGGGAAGCGCACTTGTTGGCTTCGCTCAAGCACCCGGGGATCGTCGAGATCTACGACTTCGGTGAGCATGGGGAGACGCTCTTTCTCGCCATGGAGCTGCTGCAGGGTCGCCCCTTGCGGAAGATCGTCGACGAAGAGCTGCCGCGCCTTCCCATCGAGCAGGCGCTGCACATCGCGGCGCAGCTCGCGGAGGTGCTCGTGGCCACGGCGGAGGCGGGTCTCGTGCACCGAGACCTGAAGCCGGAGAACATCATGCTCGAGGACGATGTCGAGCGACCCCGCGTGGTGGTCGTGGACTTCGGCCTCGCTTTCACCGGGACCGCCGACGACGAGCGCGTTCGGCGCCTGACGCGCGAGGGCGTCGTGAGCGGCACGCCGGACTACATGTCGCCGGAGCAGGCGCGCGGGGCCAGCGAGGTCACGCCAGCCTCGGACGTCTACGCGCTTGGCGTGCTCTTGTTCGAACTCTTCACCAACGAGGTGCCCTTCTACGGCGACACGGCGACGCTCCTTGCGCGGCATCTCTTCGTGCAGCCGCCGCGCCTTCGCGACGTCGAGCCGCCGGCGGACATCCCCGGTGTGCTCGACGACCTCGTCTACCGGATGCTCGCCAAGGACCCCGCGCGTCGGCCGACGCCCGCGCACGTGCGGGACACCTTGCTCGGGCTGGACCCGGACGACGACCTGCGCGTCAGCCCTGCGTCGAAGGGCTCGCGTACCGTAGGCCGGGCCGCGCGCATGCTCTCGGCGCCGCCGACCATGTCCGGCGACCAGCGCCTCGCACCGGCGACCTCGCATCGCCTCGTGTGGATCGGCGACGTGGACGACAAGATCGAGCTCACCATCGCCGCCCACGGCTTCGAGCTCGTGAGCGCGGATTCCGACGAAGACGGGGGCCTCCCGGCGGCGGACGCCGTGTTCGTGGCGGGCGGCAGCCCCGGGCTCGTCGCCGAGCTCGTTCGCCACGGTCGCCCGGTCATCGCCGACGGGGAGCGCGGGGACATCGAGCGCCTTCGCTCCCTCCTTCAGGCCGGCGCCGCCGAGGTGGTGATGCGCCCCATCGACCCCGCCGACGTCGCCCGAAAGGCCGCGCGCGCGCTGCGGAAACCAAGGTAAACGTGCTCCGCTTTTTCACCACGATCGTGGTCCTCGGGGCCACGCTCGCAGCTACCGCTGCGCCCGCACTGGCTCAGGAGGGCGAGTTCTTCGAGGTCACCGTACGTCGCGGCGACAGCTGCGCGCGCATCGCCCAGCGCTACTACGGCGACTGGCGCCGCTATGACGTCATCATCCGTTACAACCCGGAGCTGCAGGAGGGCGCGCCCGGCGGGCGCTGCGGCCCCAACCTCCGGCCCGGCGTGCTTCTACGCCTACCGCGTGACCCCGGCGCGGCAGCGGCGCCCGCCGAAGCGACGCCGGACGCCCGGCTCACCGCGGCGCGACGCGACGTGCAGGCGCGGGAGCCCGAGGACGCGGACTGGCGCCCGGCGAGCCGGGGCCTCGGCCTCTTCCGGGGCTGGCGCGTCAACACGCTCGAGGCGTCGACGGCGGAGGTGACGTTCCGAGACACCTCCACGGTGCACATGCGCGAAAACACCCTCGTCATCATCTACGGCGGCGAGGCCCGCACCGCGCGAAGACAGACGACGCGCGCTCGTCTCGAGCGCGGTACGCTCCGCTCTCGCCTCGGTGAGCTTCGCCTCGACGTGGACACACCCAGCTCGAACGCCTCCCTCGACGGCGGCGCGGCGGTGGTGGTCGTGGACGAGGAGGGCACGAGCCGCGTCTCGAACTTCGATGGGGGTGCGGCCCGGGTCCGGGGAGCCACCGGCGGACGGGTCAACGTCCGTCCGGGCTACGGCTCCGAGGTGCGTCGTGGCCGCCGGCCGAGTCGCCCGCGACCGCTCCCGCCGGCCCCGCGCTGGAGCGAGGACGGGCCCACGCACTTTCTCGGCGTCGTGGGCGCCGGGGGCACGCTGCGAGGGGCCTGGGATCCGGTGCCGGTGGCGCGGACCTACCGCGTCGAGGTGGGACTCGGGGACCCGGGGGGCGCGGTGCTGGCGGCTACCGAGGTGGATGCGGAGGTGACGCGCTTCGAGCTCCGGGGGCTTCCCGCCGGCCGCTACTGGGCCCGGGTCTCGACCATCGACGCCGCGTTTTTCGAGGGCCGCCCTTCGGGCCCGAAGCGCTTCGAGCTCGTGCACGTCGACCTGCGGGCGCCGGGGGCCGGGGCCACGGAGGATCTGGAGCCGGACCCCTCGCTGGCGCCGCGCGCGCCCAGGACGCTCGTCGGTTCGGCCATCATCGCGCCGGAGGGCTTCCGTTGCCGCCGCGCGGGCGGCGACGACACGCTCGACG
>JBCCAW010000203.1:0-9294 GCA_039814655.1 Myxococcota bacterium
AGTGGGGCCTGTCGAGCCCCGTGCCGTTGCCGGAGCTGGAGCTCCAGGGCCAGGGCGTCGACGTGCTCGACCTCGAGCGGGTCTCCGAGGACCGAATTCGCGCTCGCATGCGCGTTGCCGATGACGCGCCGAACGTGCTGGACGTGGCCCTGGTGGCGGCGGGCGTGACGCTGGCAACGGAGCGCTACGACGTTCAGGGCGGGCCCGCCTCGGCGCCGGTGGCGGCGCCTCCGCCCGCCCCGGCGCCACCGCCCAGCGCCGTACACATGGTCTTCGCGGACCTGCCGCATCCCGCGGTGCTGCCCCTCGAGGACGAGCGCCGGCAGGGCCACGCTTTGAGCGTCGGGGGCGGCTTCGTGGGGCGCCGGCCCGGGCGACGCGGCTACGCCCGCATGGTCGCCGGCCTGGAGCTAGCGGCCGCCGACGACCGCGTGCGCGTTGGCGTTCGCGCCCCCTTCGACTTCTCTACGCAGGACGCCCCGGACGGACGGGGCAACGGCGACCTCGTCGTGCTGGGCCGGGGACTCTTGCTTCGGGGCCGCCGAGGGGCGCTCAGCCTCGACGTCGATGGTTGGGTCCCTCTCGCTCGAAGCAGCCGGGGAGAGCTGCAGCGCCCGCGCTTCGCTCCGGGACTCTCGGCGTCGCTTCGCCTCGGCGGTCGCGTCACGCTTCGAACGCGGCAAGGCGGCATCTTCGACGTGAACGACCCCAGGGACCGCGTGCTCCCGGACCGGCTCTGGGCCTCGGCCTACGGCGTCGACCTCCGCCTCGCCCGGGGGCTTTCGCTCGGCGGTGAGCTCGACCTCAGCCTCGGCAGCCGGGCGGGCGAGTTCCGCATCCTCACCATGACCGGTGCTGCCCTCGCCTACCGCGCAGGCCCGGTGCAGCTGGCCCTCGGCGCACGCTATGGCGCGAGCTTCGACGCGCGTCGCGACATCGGTCGCTGGACCTTCGCGGGTGCGCTCCGCCTCGCGCTCGGAGATACGCGCCGCGCCGCGCCGCCGCCGGGGCCGCCCTCGTACCCTTGAGCCGGATGCGGGCGAAGGGTCGACGGGCCGGCCCGGACGGGCCAACCTTCGCGCCGTTCGTATGCGTCTCGCTCTTGCCCCCTGCGCGATCCTCGTTGTTCTCCTGCTGGCGCCGCGCGCCATGGCGCAGCAGGGCGAGACCTTCGCGTACACGGTGCAGCGCGGCGACAGCTGCGCGCGCATCGCGCAGCGCTTCTACGGCGACTGGCGGCGCTACGACGTCATTCTCCGCTTGAACCCGGAGCTCCAGGAGGGGGGCCGTTGGGGGAGCTGCGGACCCTATTTGCGCCCCGGTGTCGTGCTGCGCCTGGCGCGCGACCCCGGGCCGGCGCCGGACTCGCCAGACGCGCGCCTGACCGCCCTTCGCCGCCGGGTCCAGGCGAGGCAGCCCGAGCAGACCTCGTGGCAGCAGGCCAGCCAGGGACTCGGGCTCTTCCAGGGCTGGCGCGTCAACACGCTGGAGCGCGCGACGGCGGAGCTCACCTTCCGCGACGCCTCCATCGTGCACATGCGCGAGAACACGCTGGTGATCATCTTCGGCGGTGAGGCGCGGCAGGCGCGACGTCGCACTACGCGCGCGCGCCTTGAGCGCGGCGCGCTTCGGAGCCGCCTCGGGGACCTTCGCCTCGACGTCAGCACGCCGAGCGCCGAGGCCCAGCTCGACGGGGGGAGCGCCGTCGTTTCCGTCGACGCCGAGGGCACGAGTCGCCTTTCGAACTTCGAGGGCGGGCCGGCTAGCGTGCGTGGGAGCGAAGGAGACCCGGTGCCCGTCCGCTCCGGCTTCGGTTCGGAGGTCCGCCGCGGCGGACGTCCCTCGACGCCGAGTCGGCTTCCGGCGGCGCCTCGCTGGCGCGGCGGGGAGCGCGAGTTCGTGGCGCTCGTGGGCGAAGGGGGCACGCTCGAGGGGGCGTGGCGGCCCGTGCCCTCGGCCCGCCTCTACCGCGTCGAGGTCGGCCTCGGCCGCCCGGGAGGCGCGGTCGTCGCGGCGACGGAGGTGTCCGCGGACGTGACCCAGTTCTCGCTCCAGCGCCTCCCACCCGGAAGCTACTGGGTCACGGTGTCGACCATCGACGACCGCTTCTTCGAGAGCCGGCCATCGCGCCCGCTACGCCTGCGGCTCTGGGAGGTCGACGTGCGCGCGCCGGGGGCCGGGCCCTCGCCCTCGGAGCCTCCGGATCCCTTTGCCGAGCCGGCGGTGCCCCAGGTGGTCGTGGGCTCGGAGGTCGTCGGTCCCTCCCGGGTCCGCTGCGGTCCCGGGGAAGGCCAGGCCCGGACCCTCGACGAGGTCGGCCGCGCGGAGGTCGTGTGCACGCGCCGCGGACGCGCTTTCCCTCCGCTGACCGTGAACGTGGTGGCGCCGCGCCTCGACGCGGGCCCCGCCGAGGCGCGGACGCTCTTCCGGGGCACCGAGCACACCCTCGAGTGGAGCTACCGAAGCCCGGTCTCGTTACCGGTCCTGGACGTCGAAGGCGAGGGCATCCGCGTTCGTTCCGTGGAGCGGCCGGCGCCCGGGCGGGTGGTGGTCCGCGTCGCCGTGGCCGAGGACGCGCCGGAGACCCTCGAGCTGCGCCTCGTGGCCGAGGACGTGTGGCTGGGCATCGTCCGCTACCGGACCCGGGCGGCGCCCGATTGAGCGCTCACATGGCGATGGGCGGGTCGCTGCGAAGTCCGAGCACCGCGGCCCGCACCTCCTGCACCAGAAAAATCGACCCCACGACCACGACGAGCCCCTCCGGCCCGGCCATGCGCCGGGCGCGCGCCAGACCGTCGAGCACGGAGCGGGCGAGGGTGCCCGGGCGAAGCGCCGGGAAGGCCGTGACGTCGGCGGCCCGTCGCATGCCCGGCGTGGCGTAGACCCGGCGCTGCACGCGCCCGTCGAAGGCCGCAAGCATGCCCTCGTGGTCCTTGTCGGCCAGGGCCCCGAAGAGGAGCACGGTCTTCCGCGTTGGCGGTCGCGGGAGGAGCGCGGCGGCCGCGGCGCAGCCCTGCGGGTTGTGCCCGGCGTCGAAGAGGAAGTCCGGGCCGCCGGGGACCCGCACGCGCTCGGCGCGCCCGGCCCAGCGCGCGCCGCGGAGGCCCCGGACGATGGCGTCGTCCGGAACGGGGACGCCGGGTTCCCCGAGGCATCGCATGGTCGCGGCGGCCACCGCGGCGTTGCGCGCTTGGTACGGCGCGCGCCCGAGGCCGAGGCGTAGCGTGTGCTCGAAAACGGCGCTTTCGGAGGCGGCGCTTTCGGAGGCGGCGCGGGCGCGTCCCACGCGGATCGCGGCGCGCCCGTCGGCCAGGGACCGGCCCTCGAAGTCCCGGCCCAGGAGCCACGCCGGCGCCTTCCGTCCGTTGGCCCTGCGCCGGAGCACGGACCGGGGTCCAGGGGCGGCCTCGCCGATCACCACCGGGCAGTCGCGCTTGATGACGCCGGCCTTCTCCCCGGCGATGGCTTCGAGCGTGTCGCCGAGAATGCGCGTGTGCTCGAGGGCGATGCCCGTGACCACGCTGCAGAGCGGCGTCTCCACGACGTTGGTCGCGTCGAGGCGCCCGCCGAGCCCCACCTCGAGCACCACCACGTCCACGCCGTGGTCCCGAAAGGCCTCGAAGGCGAGGAGCGCCGTGACCTCGAAGAAGGTCAGCCGCGGCAACGCCGGCATGGCGCGCCGCAGCTCCTCCAGCCGGTCCGCGACCTCGCCCTCGGCGAGGGGCCGGCCGGCGATGCGGATGCGCTCCGCGTAGCGATGCAGATGCGGGCTCGTGAAGAGTCCGGTGCGGTACCCCGCCGCCCGGAGGCCCCGCTCGACCATGGCGCAGACGCTCCCCTTCCCGTTGGAGCCCGCCACGTGCACGACGCGGAGCCCGGCCTGCGGCGCGCCCCGGGCGGCCACGGCGCCGCGCATGCGCTCGAGGTGGAGCCGAATGCCTCGCGCCGAGAGGCCGTAGAGCCAGCGCAGCGCCGCCTCGTAGCGTGCCGCGGTCGGCGCGCTCACGGCCTCGCCCCACGCGGCCGCATCAGTCGAGGAGATGACCGAGCGCACGGGCGATGGTCGCGCGCATTTCCGGGCGTGGCGCGATGCGGTCGATCATGCCGTGCTCGAGGAGGAACTCCGCCCGCTGAAAGCCCTCCGGGAGCTTCTGCCGGATGGTCCGCTCGATGACCCGGGGCCCGGCGAAGCCTATGAGCGCTCGGGGCTCGGCCAGGTTCACATCGCCGAGGAACGCGAAGCTCGCGGCGACGCCCCCGGTGGTCGGGTTGAGCAGCACGCTGACGAAGGGAAGCCCCGCGCGACGCAGCCGGCCGAGCGCGGCGACGCTCTTGGCCATCTGCATGAGCGAGAGCGCGCCCTCCTGCATCCGCGCGCCGCCGCTGGCGCTGAGCAGGATGGCCGGCTCGCCGCGCTCCGTCGCGCGCTCAAACATGCGCGTGATCTTCTCGCCTACGACGCTGCCCATGGAGCCGCCCATGAAGCGGTAAATGAACACGCCAAGCTGCACCGGGCGGCCGAGGAGACGTCCGCTCCCGGCCAGGAAGGCGTCGTCCACGCCGCTCTTTCGCCGCGACGACCGGACGCGCTCCGGGTAGGGCTTGGAGTCGACGAAGCCCAAGGGGTCCGTGCTCTGGAGCGTCGCGTCGTGCTCTTCGAAGGAGCCCGGATCCAGGAGGATCTCCACCCACCCCTCGGCGCTCAGCCGGAAGTGGTGCCCGCAGGCCGGGCACACCTCGAGGTTGTCGGTGAACTCCCGCGCCTTGAGCGTCTCGCCGCAGTTGTCGCAGCGCCGGAAGACCCCGCGTCCGAGCGTCTTCTTCGCGGCGGCCTCCACGCTGGGAGGGTTCTTGGAGACGCGATCCACGCTTCGGCAGCTATCACGGGGCCGGCGAGCGGACCAGTGTGGAGACCCGCGGCGCGGTCGTCGCCTTGGGGGTAGAGTCCCCGGCGATGCCCGCATTCTTGGACGCCTGCCACCGCCGCCCCACCGACTTCACGCCCATCTGGCTGATGCGCCAGGCGGGTCGCTACCAGCCGAGCTACCGCGCGATTCGCGACAAGGTGAGCTTCCTCGAGCTCTGCAAGACCCCGGAGCTGGCCTGCCAGGTGACCGTCGAGGCCGTCGAGCAGCTCGGCGTGGACGCGGCCATCATCTTCGCCGACATCCTGCTCATCCTGGAGCCCCTCGGGATCGGCTTCGAGTTCGCCAAAAACCACGGGCCGCGGATTCACGAGCCCATCCGCACCGCGGCGCAGGTCGACGCGGTGGCGGAGACCGTCGATGCGAACGCCGAGCTCGGCTACGTGATGGAGGCCATTCGCCTGGCCCGCGGCGCCCTCGACGTGCCCCTCATCGGCTTCGCCGGCGCGCCCTTCACGCTCGCTAGCTACGCCATCGAGGGCGGCGGCTCGAAGAATTACTACGAGACGAAGAAGATCATGTACGGCGACGAGGGCCTCTGGCACGCCCTCATGGAGAAGCTCAGCCGGGCCCTCGCGGCGTACCTCAACGCCCAGGTGGACGCCGGTGCCCAGTGTCTCCAGCTCTTCGACAGCTGGATCGGCTGCCTCTCGCCGGAAGACTACGTGCGCTACGTACAGCCCCACGTGAAGTCCATCTTCGACGCGGTCGGTGACCGGGTGCCGACGACGCATTTCGGTACCGGGAACACGGAACTCTACCCCTACATGAAGGCCGCCGGCGGCAGCATGATCGGCGTGGACTGGCGCGTGCCCTTCGACGTTGCCCGGGAGCGCCTCGGGGACGACGTCGCGCACATGGGCAACCTCGAGCCGGCGATGCTCCTGGCGCCGCACGATGTGATGAACGCCCGGGCGACGCGCATCCTCGAGCAGGCCGGTCCGGCGCCAGGGCACGTCTTCAACCTCGGCCACGGGATCATGCCGCAGACCACCGTCGACCAGGTCAAGGCCCTCGTCGACCACGTGCACGAGACCTCACAGCGGATGCGAAACACGTGACGCGGGTCGTGGTCATCGGCGCGGGCATCACCGGGCTGGCGGCCGCGCACCGGCTCCTGGAGCTAGCCCGGGAGCGCGAGGAGCGCCTCGACGTGTGCTGCCTCGAGGCGAGCGGGCGCCCCGGGGGGCTTCTCGAGAGCGAGCGCACCGACGAGGGCTACCTCATCGAGCACGGGCCGGACGCGATCCTGACCTCGAAGCCCGCGGCGCTGAAGCTCGCCGAGCGGCTGGGCCTGGAGGACCGCATCGTGCGCACGCGGCCGGAGAACCGGGGTGCCTTCGTGGTACGCGGAGGCCGGCTGGAGCGCGTGCCTGCCGGCTTTCAGGTGGTCGCGCCGACGAAGCTGGGGGCCCTTTGGCGCTCGCCGGTGCTGACGCGCGGCGCGAAGCTCCGGGCGAGCCTCGAGCCGCTCCTTCCCCGAGGACCCGCGGCGGCGGACGAGAGCCTCGGCAGCTTCGTACGCCGGCGCTTCGGACCGGAGATTCTCGAGCGTTTGAGCCAGCCCATGGCCGGCGGCATCTACGGAGCGCCGCCGGACCGGCTCAGCCTCCGCGCGACCATGCCGCGCTTCCTCGACGTCGAGACGCAGGCGCGAAGCGTGACGCTCGGCCTGCGGGCGCAGGCCCGGCGCGAGGGTACGGCGGACGAAGCGGGCGCGCGCTATGGCCTCTTCATCAGCTTCGGCGAGGGCGTCGAGGTGCTGCCCCGGGCCTTGGCGGAGCGCCTGGGGGATCGGCTCCGCCTCCATGCGCCGGTGCGGGCCATCGCGCGCGAAGGCCAGGGGTGGCGCGTGGCCCTCGAGGTGGAGACGCTCGCGGCCGATGGCGTGATCGTGGCCCTGCCGGCTCCCCGGGCGGCGCCGCTCGTGCGCCCGCATCTTCCGGCGTCGGCGGACCAGCTCGACGCCGTCCGTCATGGCTCCGCGGCGACGGTGACCCTCGCCTTTGCCCGCGAGGACGTCGCCCATCCCCTCGGAGCGTCGGGCTTCGTGGTCCCCGCCGTGGAAGGACGCGTCCTTCTCGCCGCGACCTGGGCGAGTGAGAAGTGGCCGGACCGGGCGCCGCCGGACCGGGTGTTGATTCGTGTCTTCCTCGGAGGCAACGACCGCGAGGAGGTGGCGGTCCACGGCGAAGAGGAGCTCGTGGCCGCAGCGCGGAGGGGCCTTCGCGAGCTCATGGGCATCGAGGCGCCGCCGCTCCTGCAGCGCGTCGACCGGTACCTGGGCAACATGCCGCGCTACGAGCTCGGCCATGGCGCCCGCATGGACCAGGTCGAGGCGGAGGTGCGCCGCCTCCCGAGCCTCGAGCTGGCCGGCAACGCCTACCGGGGCGTGGGCATCCCGGACTCCATCGCGAGTGGCGAGCGCGCGGCGGAGGCGCTGCTCGCTCAGCTCTCCGGGCCCTCCCGGGGCGTATCCGGGCTCGGCACGGGCGTCTCGAAGGACGGGATGGCGTAGGCGCCCTCGAGCCATTGGTGCAGGTCCGCCGCGCGGCAGCGCGTCGAGCAGAAGGGAAAGGTGGCCGCGTCGCGTGGCAGCGCCTTGCGGCAGGTGGCGCATTTTCGGGCCCGCATGGCCACAGCCTAGTACGCGTCGGTGCCCGCGGGTGTGGAACGGGAGGAGAATCGTGCTTCGCTGCCGTAAGCTCCGGCGACGGGTCTCGCGGCCCGTGGGACGACCCTCATGAACAAACGCCTCACTGCTGCGCTCAGCGCGCTCTTCCTGGCCTCCTGCGGCGGCGCCGGCGGCTCCCTCGAGCCCCGCTACGTGACCGTGCACAACACCATGGCCGCCATGGGCTTCGCCCAAACCGCAGCCATCAGTGAGGGGTCGCTCGGCGAAGGCGACGAGGCGCGCTTCGAGGTCGAGCTGCGGGCCGGGACCTGCACCACCTTCGTGGCGCTGGCCAGCGGGGGGATGCACGACGTCGAGCTCCGCATCGTCGATGCGCAGGAGGAAGAGGTCGGACGGGACGTCACGCACGACCGGCAGGCCGCGGCGCAGGCCTGCGCGCCACGCTCGGGCACCTACACCGTGGTGCTACGCGCCGCGGAAGGCAGCGGCGGGTATGTCGTGAGCGGATGGTCCGGCGGGCAGAGCGGCGTGGGCCTGGCTCAGGGGCCCACGGGGACCGGCCCCGGGAGCTGCGCCGACCCGATCCCGCTGGCCCTCGGCGAGACCGTGAGCGGTGACACCACGGGGGGGCGGCACGCGACGGCGGCTCCTTGCGCGGGCGCGGGGAACGCGCCGGAGCGGGTGTACTCGCTAGAGGTCAGCGAGCGGTCGATGCTCTCGGCGACGCTCACGTCGGCCTTCGACGGAGCCCTCTATCTGCTGCGTGAGTGCGGCAACCTCGAGAGCCTGCTCGCCTGCAACGACGACGCGCCTTCCACGACCCGCTCACGCCTCGACGTGACCGTGGAGCCCGGCGTCTACTCGCTGGTCGTCGATGGCTACGATGACGCCCGGGGCACCTACTCGCTCGAGGTGACGACGCAGCCGCTGCAGCCGCTCAGCGCCGTCTGCGGCGCGGCGACGCCGCTCCCGGTGGGGCAGCCGACCACGGCGAACACGACGCAGCAGATCGACTACTTCCAGGCGACCTGCGCGAACGGCGCGCGGGGCCCGGACCAGGTCTACGCCCTGGACGTGGACCAGCCTGCGCGCCTTCGCGTGCGCCAGCGCTCGGATCACGATGGCGTGCTCTACGTTCGCCGGAGCTGCGAGGACCCCACGACGGAGATCGCCTGCAATGACGACTTCGGCGACCAGAACCGGAGCCTCGTGACGGCGCTGGTGCAGCCCGGACGCTACGCGGTCATCAGCGACGGCTTCGCCGCGAACGCGCAAGGCAACTACACGATCACCGCGGAGCTGGGCGACCTGAACGGCGGCTCCGCCACGGGGGATAGCTGCGCCGCCGCCGGGAGCACGACCCCGGGGCAGGCCTTTTCCCTGGATACCTTCGCGGCCGCCGATGACCTCGCGGGGAGCTGCGGCGGCGCCGGCTCGCCGGACGTGGTCTACGGGCTGAGCGCCCGGACCCGGTCCCGGGTGCAGGTCTTCTTGGAGTCGGCGGAGATGGAGTCCGCGGTGTATTTGCAGCGGCGCTGCGGGGACGCGGACACGGAGGTCGCCTGCGCCCAGGCGCCGGCCCGCGGCAGCGCAGGCGGCTCCGCGGCCCTCGATGCGGTGGTGGAACCGGGAAGCTACAGCCTGGTCATCGATGGGCAGCGCGCGGACGCCTTCGGCGCGGCGGAGGTGCGCGTGGAGCTGACGGACCTCGCGGCGCTCGCGCGTACCTGCAAC
>JBCCAW010000785.1:0-2126 GCA_039814655.1 Myxococcota bacterium
CTCCTGGCCCGCGCCCGGGCCGCGCCGGACGTCGACGTGGCCTTGCCCGAGGGCTTCGAGGGCGAGCTCCGGGACTACCAGCGCGAGGGCTACGAGTGGCTCTCGCGGCTCGCGCATTGGGGCGCCGGCGCCGTGCTCGCGGACGAGATGGGCCTGGGCAAGACCATTCAGACGCTCGCGCTTCTCTCCCGCCGGGCCAGCGAGGGGCCGGCGCTGGTGGTCGCGCCGACGAGCGTGGGGCCGAACTGGATGGCCGAGGCGGCGCGCTTCACGCCCTCGCTCAAGACCCGGGCCTACCGGGGACCGAAGCGCGAGGCGATGCTCGCGGATCTGTCTCCCGGCGACGTGCTCGTGACGAGCTACGACGTGCTCGCGCGAGACGGCGAGCGGCTCGCGGGGATTCCTCTGGGCACGCTCGTGCTCGACGAAGCCCAGGCCGTGAAGAACGTGCGCACGCGCCGGGCCCAGGCTGCTGCGGGACTTCAGGCGGGCTACCGCGTGGCGCTGACGGGTACGCCCCTCGAGAACCACCTGGGCGAGCTCTACAGCCTGTACCGCATCGTGGCGCCGGGGCTCCTCGGGAGCTGGCCGTCCTTCCGGCAGCGCTACGCGCTTCCCATCGAACGGGACGGTGACGACGCCACGCGGGCGCGGCTCGCCGCACGCCTCCGGCCTTTCCTGCTCCGTCGCACCAAGGACGCCGTGGCGCCGGAGCTGCCGCCGCGCACGGACGTGGTTCAGCCGGTGGAGCTCAGCGAGGCCGAGCGCCGGCTCTACGAAGCGGCGCGGCGAGACGCGCTCACCAGCCTGGCCGACGTGCCCACGAGCGGGCGCACCAAGGCCGCCAAGGAGGGGCGCTTCGCCATTCTGGCGGCGCTCACGCGGCTGCGACGCCTCGCGTGCCATCCGCGCCTCGTCGACGCGAGCTCCACGGTGCGCTCTTCGAAGCTGGCCGCCTTCCTCGAGCTCACGGACGAGCTCCGGCAGAGCGGCCGCCGGGCGCTGGTCTTCAGCCAGTTCACGAGCCACCTCGCCATCGTGCGCGAGGCGCTGGACCTGCGCGGCATCGACAGCCTCTACCTCGACGGGAGCACGCCCGCGGGCAAGCGGGCGCGGCTCGTGGAGCGCTTCCAGGAAGGCGAGAGCGGGCTCTTTCTCATCTCCCTGAAGGCCGGCGGAACGGGCCTGAACCTGACCGGGGCGGACACCGTCGTGCACCTGGACCCGTGGTGGAACCCGGCGACGGAAGACCAGGCGAGCGACCGGGCGCACCGCATCGGGCAGACGCGACCGGTGACCGTGGTGCGTCTCGTGGCGCAGGGCACCATCGAAGAGCAGGTGCTCGCGCTGCACGACCAAAAGCGAGAGCTCGCGGACGCCATCCTCGAAGGCTCGGACCGGGCCGCGCGCCTCTCGAAGGATGAGCTGGTGGGCCTGCTGGCTGGCGACGCGGACACACCGACCGGCGCAGACGAGGAGTAGGCCGAGCGCCGGCGCTCAGAACTTCCCGGTGACGCTCAGGAACGTCATCTTGTCGTTGGTCTCGCGGAGCCGGCTGCTGAGCGTCTTCACGAAGTTCCAGAGGATCTCGTAGGCGAGGTCCTTGTGGAGGAAGAGCAGGTCCTCGAGGGACTCCTTGGAGAGCACGAGGAGCCGGCAGCGCTCGTGCACGCGCGCGTCGGCGCTCCGCGGAAAGTCGTCGATGAGCGCCATCTCGCCAAAGGCGTCACCGGGACCCAGCACGGCCAGGGCCTCCTCCCCCATGCCGCTGACCTCCCGGGAGATGCGGATCTTGCCTTCGAGGATCATGTAAAGGGCGCCGCCGTTCTCCCCCTCGCGGAAGATGACCTCGCCGAGGCGATGGCTCTCTTCCCGGGTGATGGCGGCGATGCGCGCGAGGCCTGCCGGCGCGATGCCCTCGAAGATGTGGATCTTGGCGAGGGCTGCCTCGACGCTCGTCTTCGCCTCGTGATCCTCTGCCATCGGAGCCTGCACGCTAGCGCGAAAGCGAGGGCGTTCGCAGGCTTTTGGGAGGAGGCTCGGTGCCGGGCGGTGGGGGCTACCGAACCCGGATCGAGGCCGCGGGAGCCTTCGCACGCCGTGTCACGCAAACGTCACACAACACC
>JBCCAW010000507.1:0-4423 GCA_039814655.1 Myxococcota bacterium
AGTCGCCGCGCACCCGCGGGTTGTCCTCCGGGTCCAGCGGGTCGGTCTGGCCGCCGATCTCGATGAGGTCCGGCGTCATGTCGCCATCGCTGTCCCGCGAGGTCGGGTTCGAGCCGATACCGCCCTCGAACTCGTCGGAGAGCCCGTCGTCGTCGCTGTCGAGGTCCAGGAAATCCGGGACCGTGTCCAGGTCCGTGTCGAAAGGGAAGGTCTCGAGCAGGTCGTCGCCGGCTTCGTCCTCGTCGGAGAACCCGTCGCCGTCACTGTCGAGGTCGAGGTGGTTCGGCACGCCGTCGCCGTCCGCGTCCGGCGTCGTCTCGTTGTACTCGTGCAGGTCGAGAATGCGGTCGTTGTCCGAGTCCGGGTCCTGAAAGTCCGGGATGCCGTCCGAGTCCGAGTCCCGGGGAAAGTCCGGGTTCGCGCCGAACTCCTCGCGGTCCGGGATGAAGTCGTTGTCGTCGTCCGGGTCCCGGAAGTTCTCGATGCCGTCGCCGTCCAGGTCCCCGGGGTTGCCGTCGACGTCGAGGTTCGCATCGAAGAGGTCTTCACGGCCGTTGCCGTCCGAGTCCGTGTCGCGCCAGTCGGGCACTCCGTCGCCGTCCGAGTCCGGGGGCGGGCCTCCGCCGTCGCCGGGGAAGGCCTCGAGGGCGTCGGGGATGCGGTCGCCGTCCGAGTCCCGGTCTTCGTAGTCCGGCGTGCCGTCACCGTCCGTGTCCGTCGCCTCGGCGAGGCCCTCCTCGGCGTTCGTGAGCCCGTCGTCGTCGAAGTCCGCTTCCGGGTTGGGCGACCCGTCCGCGAGGAAGGGCGGCACCTCGCCGCCGTCCGGCGGCCCTCCCAGGTCGAGCACGACGTCCATGTCCGGAGCGTCTCCGGAGCCAGCGTCGTCGCCGCAGCCCGTGAGCATCGCGAGGCTCAGGAGCGGAAGGCAGAGGGGAAGATAACGGGCGGCGCGCGGCCCTGGCGCGCAAGGGAAGGGCGGGCGAGTAAGTAAGCTCATGCAAGTCTCCCGAGGCGCGAGGCGCCTCTTCTCCGCAGGAGCCCGGCCCGCGCGAAATGGCTCAAAGGCGGCGGAGCGGCCGCCCGGTGGAGAGGGGTCGCGGCCCCTGCGCGCTCGGGGCACACTGACCCTCGGCGCCCGGGGGAGCGGCGATGATGAGCCCTTTTACGGACGCCAGGCTCCTTCTCTCCAGATGCCCTCCGCCGCCGCCTCCCAGGTTGCCCCAGTGGCCCCTCTCGCGGCGCGCTTTTCGTCGGAAGTGCCCGACGCAGAGCTCGTGGAGCGCGTGCTCGAGGGCGACGCCTGGGCCAAGGAAGCGCTCTTCCGGCGGCACGTGGTCGCCGTGACGCGCCTCGCGACGCGGCTCATGGACCGGCGCGCCGACGCCGACGACGTGGTGCAAGAGGCCTTCGCCCACGCCCTGCACGACCTCCCCAAGCTGCGCGAGCCCGCGGCGTTCCGTGGCTGGCTCCTGCAGCTCACCGTGAACCGGGCCCGCGCGGTCTTCCGGCGTCGAAAGATCGTTCGCTTCGTCGGCCTCGACCGAGGCAACGCGGAGAGCGGCTACGGCGAGGTCGCGACCGCGGAGGCGAGCCCCGAGGCCCGCCTCGAGCTGGTGCTGCTGGGCCACGCGCTCCGTCGCCTCCCGGTCGAACAGCGCCTTGCGTGGACCCTTCGCAAGGTCGAGGGCCATCGGCTCCGGGAAGTCGCGGAGATCACGGGCGCCTCTCTCGCGACCGTGAAGCGCCGCGTGGACGCGGCACAGACGGCCATCGACGCGCACCTGCGGAAGGGGGAGCGATGAGCTCCGATCCGCAGCCGATGCTCCCGGACATCGAGGTCGACGAGGCGCGCGTTCAGGCGCTCTGGGCCGGGACGCAGCGAGCCGAAGCGCGCATCGGTCCGCGGCGTGTACGTCGCGCCCGGGCGGCGTCGATGGCCGCGGCGGTGGTGCTCCTCGCGGCGGGCTTCGGTCTGCGCGGGGCGCTCCCGGGCGGTGATCTCGAGGGCGGCACCGCGTCGCACGCCGCGGCCAACGGCGAGCTTCGCCTGGCCTCCGGCGCGCTGCCGCTGGGCCGAACGCCCGAGGCCGACGAGACCATGACGCTCGCCGACGGGACCACGCTGAGTCTCGGCGCAGGCAGCCGCTGGGCGCCGGTGCGCAACGAGGCCACGCTCTTCGAGAGCGAGCTGAGCGCCGGCGAGATCCGCTTTTCGATTCCGCCCGGGGGGCCGCGCGTGTGGCGCCTTCGAGCGGGTCCCAGCGTCGTGGAGGTCCTCGGGACCGTCTTCACCGTGCGCCATGCGCCGCCGGACCAGCTCGAGGTCCAGGTCGAGCGCGGCCGGGTGCGGGTCCGCGATGCTCGCCTCGACACGGGAGCCCGGGAGCTCTCGGCCGGAGAGAGGCTGGCCTTGCCGGCCCGCACTCCGGCGCCCGACGCCGAACGCGCGTCGACCTCCCGCACCGATGACGCCGCCGCCCGGGTGGTTGCGAGTCCCGCCGCTGCGGCCGTCCTGGTCGAGACCGCAGCGGTGCCTGCCCGGGCGGCGCGCGCGCCTACCTCGGGGGCGCGCCGCGAGGCCGCCTCCGAGCCGTCGCGCAGCGCCGAGGATTGGCGCTCGCTGGCGGAAGCTGGCGCCTACCAAGAAGCTTACGTGGCCCTCGAAGCGTCCGCAGGCGCGGCGGGTATCCGCGAACTGCTCTTGGCCGCGGATGTCGCGCGCTTCTCCGGACACCCGCGGGACGCGGTGGCGCCCCTCGAACGCATCTTGGAAGCGCACGGCTCGGACCCGCGTGCCGCCGTCGCGGCCGTGACCCTCGGACGCCTCGAGATGGACCGCTTGCGCCGTCCGGCGCGGGCGCAGCGAGCCTTCGAGCGCGCTCTGACGCTGGGCGTCCCGAGCGCACTTCGCGGCGACGTCGCGCGCCGGCTCGCCCGACTCGCCGAAGAGCGCCGCGCCGAGTCATACTGACCGGGTGCGCGCCGCCGCCGGGCTCTTGCTCCTCGTCTTCGCCTCGCTGGCGCGGGCACAGGGCGCTGGAGACGAGGGCGCTGGAGCCGAGGGCGCTGAACACGAGGGAGAGTCGGAGCCGCTGGCCATCGCGCTGCGCGTCTCGGCCTGCGGTGAGCCCTGGGCGGCGCCGGAGACGCTCGGTCCCGCGCTTCGCCTCGAGCTGGCCGGCGTGGGGCGCCGGGCGCGCCTCGACGCGAGTGCGCTGCGCCGCGTGGAGGTGAGGGTCCCCGATTGCGCCCGGCCCGCGGAGCTCGAGCTCCAGGCTCGGGAAGGGTCGCGCCTGCGACGCGCCGAGACCTCGCTCGCGGATGTGCTTCCCGAGAGCCGGCCGCGCGTGCTCGCGCTCGTCCTCGCCGAGCTCGTCGTGGCCCTCGACGCGCCCGCGCCGGTCCCTTCGGAGGCACGGCAGCTCGCGCCCCCACGCGCGCCCGAGGTGCTCGACGTGAGGCTCGCGAGCGTCGGGATTCGTCGCTCGGTCCCCGGGGCCTCGCGGCTCTCGAGCACGAACACGCGCTGGGGCCTGTCCCTCCGCGCGGGCGCCACCTTCGCCCGCTCTCTCGAGGCCGCGCCGGACGAAGGGGCCTGGCTGGGCGGTCGTGGAGGGCTCCTGCTCCACCTCCCCGGGGCCGTCCGCGTCGGCGTCGCGCTCACCGGCGTGCGCGCCGGGGGCCGGGCGCGCCTCGAGGGCATCAACGGACGCGTTCGAGGGCGCCGCGTCGGCGCCGCCCTCGAGGCCTCGTGGCTCCCGGGTCGAGGCCGACTCCGCGTGGGGCCCGAGCTGGCCTTCGCCCTGGAGCGTCTGCGGGCCGAGGGGCGCCTCGGCCGTGGCCCAACGCTCGTTCAGCGCTCGGCGGTCGCGAGCCTGCGCGGCGGGGTGGTCGCCGAGCTGCGCCTGGGCAGGGGGGTGGCCCTTTGGGCTTCGCTCGCCGTGGCCGTTCCCGTGCGGGGCTACGTCGCGACCGCCGAGACCGGCGCCCGTGTGCTCGGGTGGAGCGGTCTCGCCTTGCCGGCGAGCGTGGGTCTGTCCCTGCCCCTCGCCGGCGCGACGAGGCCCGGCGTCCCGCTCGTTCGCGTGCGGGGGCCCGTGGACCCGCGCTGACGCGTGGCCCCGCGCTGAGGCCTGCGGCCGCGCGCTTCGGCGCCCGCCTGGCGCGCGTCGTGGCTTCGCGTTTCCCGGCGCGACGGCCGCTTTTCGACCTTCCGCGCGGGTCCCGCCGGCTGAGCGCGGCGGTCCGCGTTCACTTCACGCCGCGCTCACTTCACGACGCGCTCACTTCACGACGCGAAGATACGGCGGGAGGGCGCGGCCGGCCGCGCGCGCCGGCGCCCCCCATTCCGCCCCCCCCCATTCCGCCGCCGCCGCTTCCGCCCCCGCCGCGGCCGGCGCCGGCGATTGCCCCCCAGCCCGGG
>JBCCAW010000789.1:0-2096 GCA_039814655.1 Myxococcota bacterium
GAGATCCCGGTGCACGATGTGCTGCGCGTGGGCGCTCGCCACGCCAGAGAGCACCGGGTCCATGACCGCGAAGACTTCCTCGAGCTCGAGGGGCCGCTCCTGGAGCGTCTCTTCGAGCGTGCCGCCTTCGAGGAGCTCCATGGCGATGTAGACCACATCGTCCACCACTCCGAAGCCGAAGGTCCGCACGACATGGGGATGCTCGAGAGCGCCGAGGGCCCGCGCTTCGCGTTGAAAGCGCCGCCGGAGCGAGCGAATGCGCCCCACGCCTTCGTTGAGCACCTTCACGGCGACGGCCGCGGGCTGGTCTGGATGCGACGCGCGGTAGACGTGCCCCGTGGCACCCGTGCCGATGCGGGCCTCGAGCGTGTAGCCGTCGAGGCGGCGTCCGAGGAGCGCGTCGGCTGCCATGCGAACAAGAGCATACACGGCCCCGGCGCGCGGTACGCTCGCCGCGATGCACGGCGGCAGAGCTGACGCGAACATGCCGCGGACCCCGCGCCACCTGGCCTGGGCCGCGGTCTGCCTCGCCGGGGCCATGGCCCTCGCCGCCGCGCTCGCGGAACCTCGGGCGGCGGCCCAAGTGCCGCGGGCGGAGATCGCCGGCGCCGGGGACCTGCTGCTCCACATCAAAGTGCTCAAGGCCGCGGCGCGCCACGGCTGGCCCCGGGTGTTCGAGGGCGTCCGCGCGACGCGGGCGGCGCTCGGGCCCGGCGCGCTGATGGTCGCCAACCTGGAGACCCCGCTCACCCGGGAGGTGGTGCCCATCCGGACCGGGTCGCCGCCCATTCTCGGCGCGCCCCCGGAGGCCGCCGCGGCGCTCCGGGAGGCCGGCCTCGACGCGCTCGCCTGCGCCAACAACCACGCCTTCGACCAGCGATCCGAGGGCCTCGCGCGCACGCTTCGCGCCGTGACCGCCGCGGGCCTGGCTCCCCTCGGCGCCGGGGAGAGCGCGGCCAGCGCCTGGCGGCCGCACGTGGTGACCCGGGGCGGGCTGCGCGTCGCCTTCCTCTCGATGACCGACCACCTGAACCGTGCCGCGGGTCCGGCGCCGCCGGCCGTGGTCGCCGAGAGCGAAGACCACGCGCGTCGCGACGCAGCCATCCGGGCGGCGCGGGCGGCGGCCGACGTCGTGGTCCTCTTCGTGCACTGGAGCCACGACTTCGCCGCCGGCCCCACGCGACTCCAGCGACGACGCGCCCGGCGCTGGGTCGACCTGGGCGTGGACCTGGTGCTCGGGAGCGGCCCGCATGTGCTTCACCCCGTCGAGCGCATCGAATCGCCCCGCGGTGAAGCGGTCATCGCGTATTCGCTCGGCAACCTCGTCTCGAACCAGGGGCAGCGCTACCGGCCGGGCGTTCGCATGAGCCCGGCGGCGCATCCGGCCGTTCGCCTCGCGACCACGCGCGATGGGGCGTTCCTGCGCACGGTCTTCGCCCGGCGTGGCGACCGGCTGGTGGTGGAGGCGCTCGAAGCGCTCCCGCTCTGGACCGAGAACGACTTCTGGGCCTGGCATGAAAATCCGCGTCAGGGCCACGACATTCGTATGGTGCCCCTCGGCGCGGCCTCGGACGCGGTGCAGGCCGCGCGTCGCCCTGCCATCGCCCGGGCGCTGGGTCCGGCGGTGCGCCTCCGCTGGCCGAGCACGGAGAACATGTGAAGCGACGCGTCTTTCTCGGAGCGCTCGCGGCCAGCGTGCTGCCGGCTGTGGCCCACGCCGGGCGCGGCCGAACGGCCGAGGGCGCGCCGGCGCTCCGGCACGACCGGTCCGTGCCGACGGGGCTCTACCCGAAGAGCGTGACGCGTGCGCCGGATGGGCGCCTCTGGGTCTGCCACTTCGGGCGGCCCGACGCGGACAACGTGTGGGTCTTCGAGCCGGAGCGCCTCGAGCGCGTCGGCGCCGTGCATTTCGAAGGGAACGCCGTCGAGACGGCCTTCGACCCGGCGGGGACGCGGGCGTACGTGAGCAACTTTCGTCGCGGCACGGTGCACGCGATCGATGCGCGGGACCATCGCGAGCTCGGCGCGGTCTGGGTGGGGCCGCACCCGAAGGGGCTGCTCGTGAGCCCGAGCGGCCATCGGCTCTACGCGGCGAA
>JBCCAW010000187.1:0-9697 GCA_039814655.1 Myxococcota bacterium
AGCAGGGCGAAGGGCAGGGCGCGGGTCGCTGCGGCGCGCTCTCGCTCTGCCAGCGCGTCCCCGGCCACGGCCTCGGCGCGGCGGGAGAGGTACTCCGGGTCCGCCGCCAGCGCGAGCCAGGCGGCCAGCGCGCGGGGGCTCCGGGGGTTCGCCGCCTCTTCGAAGAGCGCGAGCTGGTGGAGCAGCTCCGGGTCCAGCCCGGCGTAGCGCGCGGGACGCGCCACGCGAAGGAGCGCCGCCCGGTCCCCGGCGCTCGCCCGGCGCCGCGCCTCCTCGCCGCCGGGCCGCGCGCGAAGGTGGCGCACGAGGCCGCCCCCGCGACGTCCGAGACCTGCCCGCTCGGGCGCCAGGTCCCGGAGCATCGCCCGCGCGAGGCTGGCGTCCTCGAGACGATCGAGAAGCGCCTGGTCTTCGGCGCGCCAGCCCGGGGTCGTCACGGCCAGGAGCATAGGGGCTTCCCGTGGCCGCGGCCTTCGTGACCTCAGCGCCGCTGGTCGTTCAGGCCCCAGTCGTACTCCCCGTAGGCGACGGGCCGTCCGCTCCGGGCGGCGCCCTCGAGGGACTGCTGCGCCTCGCCGTCGGTGAAGGCGAGCACGAAGGCCAAGAGCCAGCCCTCGTCCCCGGCGCGCTCCGGCACCGGGGCGAGCCGCAGGCGCCGCGCGTGGGCCACGAAGTCCTCGCGATACCAGTCGAAGAGAGGCGACAGGCGGATGGTCTCGCCGTCGACCAGCAGGTTCTCCGGCAGCGTCACCATGCGCGTCATGGCTTGGTCGAGCTGGGCGTCGAGGGAGCGCGCCTCGAAGGGCCGCGTCGCAAGCGGCGGGCAGCCGCGGGACGCGCAGTTCAGGGCGGCGTGAACGCGCGCGTCGTCGAAGGCCCGGATCACATCGTGCTCGTAGTCGTAGAGGTTCGTTCGCTGCCCGTCGATGCGCACCCGCAGCGCCCAGAAGAACCCGAAGCCCGGCGTCGGCTCGAGGGGGCCGCGCACGTCGTGCACGCTCGCGATGGGGTAGTGCGCGAGCACGGCGGCGAGCACGTTGGCGTTGTAGGCGTTGAGCGCGAAGGCCAGGCGCGCGGCCTCGTTGGGGAAGCGTTCTGGCGTCGTCTTTGGGCCCACGACGGCGCTCGTGGCGACGAAGCGCGCGAGGCTCCCGGCGTCGTCGCGGAGCGCCCGATAGTCGACGCGCCCGCCCTCGGCGTAGGGCCCCACGTGGACGAGCGCCGCGGCGAAGTCGTCCGTGGCATAGCGGCCGGGCGCCGCCGGGAGCGGGAGCGTGCGCACGCCGAGCGCCGGCAGGAGAGCGGCGCCGACGCCGAACACCATTGCCGCCGCGAGCGCCGCGCGGCGCGGCCCGGCGCCAGCGCCCCGTCGGGCCAGGAGCGGCACCGCGAACAGCCCACCCCGCCTCGGCCCCGTGGCCGTGCGTTTCTGCATGAGGCCACGATGGACGGGGCGCCGGGCTCGGGCCACCGGCCGGCGTGGCCGCGCGCGGACCTCAGCCTTCGTAGCGCTTCGTCAACGTCTTGCCTGGGGCCTTGTTGACGGTCGCGTCACCTTGCAGGGTCCGGCCCATGAGCATCGGACGCCGCAGCTTCCTTCGAATCACTGTTGCTACCCCCGTCGCCGGCAGCCTTCTCACGGCCTGCGGCGACGACGCGGACGGCTCGGGACCCGGGGTCCCGAGCATCCCCAACGGGACCTTCCTGCACGGCGTGGCCAGCGGCGACCCCTTCGCCGACTCGGTGATCCTCTGGACGCGCGTAAGCGCTCAGACCGGGCCCGTGGAGGTCGAGTGGGAGGTCGCCACGAGCTCGAACTTCTTCGGGGCCACCACGGGTACGGCGACCGTCGACGAGTCCACGGACTACACGCTGAAGATCGAGGCCATGGGCCTCCGGCCGGCGACCACCTACTACTACCGCTTCCGCGTCGGCGAGGACGAGTCGCCCATCGGCCGCACCAAGACGCTCGCCTCGGGCTCGCTCGAGCGTACGCGCCTCGCCTTCGTGTCCTGCTCGAACTACCCGGCGGGCTACTTCCACGCCTACCGAGGCATCGGGCAGCGGGAGGACCTCGACGTGGTGCTGCACCTCGGCGACTACATCTACGAGTACGCGGACGGCGCCTACGACACCGGCGCCGACATCGACCGCGTCGTCGACGTCGACGCGGAGACCGTGGCGCTCGCCGACTACCGCGCGCGCTACGCGACCTACCGCTCGGACGCAGACCTCCAGGAGGCGCACCGGCAGCACCCCTTCATCACCGTCTGGGACGACCACGAGTCGACGAACGACTCCTGGGTCGGCGGCGCCGAGAACCACCAGCCGGACGCGGAGGGGGATTGGGAGGCGCGGAAGGCCGCCTCGATTCAGGCCTACTACGAGTGGATGCCCATCCGGGAGCCTGCGAGCGGCGACCGGACGGAGATCTACCGGGGCTTCACCTTCGGCGACCTCGTCGACCTGTCCATGCTCGAGACGCGCCTCGTGGGCCGGGACGCGCAGCCCACGACCGTCGAAGGCGCCCAGGAGGAGACGCGGCAGCTGCTCGGCGCCGAGCAGGAGAGCTGGCTCCTTGGCCGGCTCCGCGCGAGCACGGCCACCTGGCGCCTCATCGGCCAGCAGACGCAGCTCGCGGAGCTGACCGTGCCCGGCGCGGACAACCTCTTCTTCGACGCCTGGGGCGGCTACCGGGCGCAACGCCAGCGCCTCCTCTCGACGTTCCGGGACGAGGGCATCGGCAACATCTGCGTGCTCACCGGGGACATTCACTCGAGCTGGGCGTCGGACCTCTTCGTGTCCCTCGAGGACTACGATGCGGCCACGCAGGCGGGCTCCGTGGCCGTCGAGTTCATCACGCCCTCGGTGAGCTCCCGGGCCCTCGGGCCCGCGGCCGTGATGGCGGGCATCGAGGTCGAGGCGCTCACGCCCGTCGTGACGCGGCTGAACCCGCACATCCGCTACTTCGACCTGCTCCAGCACGGCTACGTGCTCCTCGACATCGACCGGGCGCGCGTGCAGGCCGAGTTTTATTACGTGGGCGACGGCGAGGCGATCCGGAGCCCGACCTTCGAGGAGACGGCCGGTCCCGTGTGGTTCACCGCGGCGGGCAGCCAGTTCGTGACCGAGGGCACGGCGCCGAGCGTGCCCATCGCGGGCGCTCCGGAGCTCGCCCCCTGAGCGCGACGCGCGGTGCTGCCAAAGCCCTGGACGAGGTGGACGCGCCAGCCCGCGTCCCAGGCGTCGCCCGTGGTCGCCGGCCGCTGCCTCGCGGCGCTCGGCGCGGGAGCCCGGCTGCACTGGGTTGACAGCTTGCGGCGCGCGACCTACTCCAGCGCAGACTGAATCGCGGTTCAGCGGCAGGAGCCCGCACCGTGAGGCCAGACTCAGGCCGCGACCTCAGCGCGGACCGAAAGGATGATGATGCCGGACGCCAAGACCTCCTTCGAGAAGGACATCCCCGAGAAGATCACCGCCGACCCGGAGAAGGCGAAGGCCGTCGACGCCATCTTCCTCTTTCAGATCACCGGGGACGGCGGCGGCACCTGGACCGTCAACCTGAAGGACGACCTCGGGGTGACCGAGGGCGACGCGGGCAACGCCGAGTGCACCATCGAGGTGTCCGACGAGGATTGGGTCCAGATCAGCGACGACCCGGCCAACGCCATGCAGCTCTACTTCTCCGGGCAGCTCAAGGTCAGCGGCAACGCCATGCTGGCCACCAAGCTCCAGGAGATCCTCGCCTGAGGCCCTCGGGGCCTTCCACGGAACGCCCGGCTTCGCGGCCGGGCGTTCGTGTTTGGGGCCGGGAGCCCGCGGCCGTTCGCGAGCGGCCGTTCGTAAGCGGCCTTTCGTGAGCGGCCCTTCCTGAAAGACGCCTCCACGTGAGCGACCCCCGCCCCCTCGCCGGCCTGCGCGTACTGGACATCAGCCGCCTCCTGCCGGGCCCCTTCGCCTCCATGCTCCTCGCGGACCTCGGCGCTGAGGTCATCAAGGTCGAGGATCCCAAGGCCGGCGACTACCTGCGCGTCATGCCCCTGAGCGCGCCGGGGCAGCCCAACGTCGTCTTCGAAGCGCTCAACCGCGGCAAGAAGAGCGTCGTGCTCGACCTCAAAAAGCCCGCGGGCCGCGAGGCGCTCCTCGCCTTGGTGCGTACGGCGGATGTCCTCCTCGAGAGCTTCCGCCCCGGCGTGCTGGCGCGCCTCGGCTTGGGCCCGGACACGTTGAGGGACGCGAACGCGCAGCTCATCACCTGTGCCATCAGCGGCTACGGCCAGGACGGCCCATTGAAGGCGCGCGCCGGCCACGACCTCAACTACCTGGCCCGCGGCGGGGTGCTCGGCATGACGGGCCCCGCGGGCGGAGCGCCGCAGGTTCCCGGCGTGCAGCTCGCGGACCTGAGCGGCGGCCTTTACGCCGTCATCGCCGTGCTCGCCGAGCTTCAGGGGCGCGCCGCGAGGGGCGAGGGCCGCGCCCTCGACATCAGCATGTGCGAGGCGAGCTTGAGCCTGGGCATCTTCGGCCTCGGCCTCGCTGCCGGCGGCGCGCTCCGGCCCCGGGGCGAGGACATGCTCATGGGCGGCATCGCGCCCTACGGCACCTACCGCACCCGGGACGGAGGTTTCGTCGCTCTCGCGGCCCTCGAACCCAAGTTCTGGATGGCCTTCTGCGCCGGCGTGGGACTCACGCCGGACCTCGCGGACGTGCGCCCGGGGCCGCATCAGGCAGCGCGCAAAGCCGAGCTCGCGTCGCTCTTCGCCACGCGGACACGCGACGAGTGGGCCGCGTTCTCGGAAGCGCACGACTGCTGCCTCGAGCCCGTGCTGATGCCCCAAGAGCTCCCCGGGGACCCACTTCACGTAGCCCGCGGCGTCTTCGAGCCTCGGCGCCTCGGCGACGCAGAGGTGTCGATTCCGCGCACGCCCGTCGCGCCTCCGGCGCCCGGTCCGGCCCCGGAGCAGGGCGCCGACACGGAGGCCGTCCTCCGGGCGGCCGGCGTCGACGTCGAGGCGCTACGCGCCGCGGGGGCGACGCGCTGAACCGTCAGCTCAGCCCGACGAGCTCCCTGCTCTTGGTCCACAACCCCTCGGCGAGGGCCTCGTCGTGGGCCTTCGGGTTCGGCGAGGTCAGCGGCCAGCCGCCAGCGTTGCAGGACTTGTCCCGGTAGACGCCGGTCTGGCTGTAGTAGGCGCCGCTCGCGACATCGCCGGCGAGGAGCGCGTGCAGGCTCGTCTGCGCCCCGACAACGGGCTCGACCATGCCCATGGCGCCGAGCACGGGCCGGAGGACCCAGTTCTGCACGAAGAGCGGCATGCTGTGCCGCGCGAGATCGGTCCGCACCCAGCCCGGGTGCACGCTCACCGCGGTGATGCCCTTGTCCGCCACGCGCTTCGCCAGGCTCTTCGCATGAAGCACGTTGGCGAGCTTCGACTGCGCGTAGGCTGCCCAGCCGTCGTAGCGGCGCGTCTCGAACATGAGGTCGTCGAGAACCACGTCGCCTTCGCGGCCCATGGCCTTGTCGTGGTAGCAGCTCGCCACGTTCACGACGCGGCTCGGTGCTCCGCGCTCGAGCGCCGGGAGGAGCAGCTCCGTGAGCAGCACGTGGCCCAGGTGGTTCACGCCGAGCTGCGTTTCGAAACCGTCGATCGTCGTGCCTTTGGGCGTGTTCATCACGCCGGCGTTGTTCACCAGCCCGGCGAGCGCGAGGTCGCCGGGAAGCCCCTCGGCGAAGCGGCGTACGGAGGCGAGGTCGCCGAGGTCCAGCGTCCGCACGTCCAGCTCCGCTGCGGGGTGCGCTTCACGAATGGCCGCGGCGGCGGCAGCGCCCGCGTTCTCCCGTCGGCACGCGAGCACGACGCGCGCCCCTTGGGAGGCGAGCTGCTTGGCCGTTTCGAAGCCGATACCAGCGTTGGCGCCGGTGATGACGTAGCTGCGGCCGCCCAGATCGCGGGCGAGCAGTTCCGGGGAGCAAAGGAGGGGCTTGGGCATGAGGGCTTTCTGGGGCGTCGAGCCCCGTGGGGCGGGCCCGCCGAGCAGTCGGCGTAGCGTGCCGACCGTAACCATTTCTGCCGGCCGGGTAAGCTCCCGCCATGACCGAACCTGCCGACCTCGGCGCCCGTCTTCGCGGGGACGAAGGGCTGCGTCGCCAGGGCGTCGCGCTCCTCGTCGACGTGCTCCTCGCCCGCCCCGTCGGCGACCTCATCGAGCCCATCGGCCTGGTCGAGGTCATCGTCGAGGCGCTCTCCGAGGCGAACCTCGACCGTGTGGTCGAGGCCCACGCGCATCCGGCCTGGGACCGGCACCGCAGCCGGAGCGCCGCCACCCGCGAGCTCGTCGGGAACATGATCGACGAGCCCAGCCGGGAGCGGCTCCGGGCCTGGCTCGAGCAGCCGCGCGCGGCCCGGGCGGACTGGCTCCGCGGCGCCGTCGACCTGGGCCTGCTTCGCCAGCTCCTCGCGCCGGTGCTCGGCGACACGCTCGTGGCCTTCGCCAAGAGGCTCCCGGGCGTGGAACTCGGAACGCAGCTCGGCAGCGGCCTCGGCGGTATCGCCGGCGCCTTCCGCGGCGCCTTCCGCGAGGGGCTCCGGAAGGGCGCGAGCGAGGAGGAAGTCGCCGAGAGCGCGCCCAAGAAGGAGGAGAGCGGCGCCGGCGCCAAGGTGCAGGCCCTCGCGCGCGACTTCGCGACGGGCGCGCTCGGCACGGCGCGGCAGCAGCTCGAGGCGCGCTTCCGCAGCGACGAAGGCCGGGAGCTGCTCGGCCAGCTCCGGGCGCAGATCTTCGCGGCGCTGCTCGCGGCGCCCGTGGCCGAGGTGATGGACGACCTCGACGCCATCGGGCGCCAAGACCTCGTGGGCGCCTTCCCCGGGCTCCTCAGCCACAACGCCGGGCGCCGCTTCGTCGCCGAGGCGCTTCGCGAGGAGGTCGAGGCCTGCGTCGCGGTCGAGGGCACCCGGAGCCTCCGGGACGCCCTCGAGGGGGCCGGGGTGCTGCCAGGCGTGCGCGCGTACCTCCGGCTCCAGGGCGAGCGCCTCTTCGACGCGGCCCTGGCCGACGACGCCTTTGCCGCCTACCTCCAAGGCCTCACGGGATGAGCCTCAGCCTTCGTCGTCGAGGTCTTCGGCGAGGTAGCTGAGGATCACCTCGTCGAGGCTCTTCTCGCTCAGCAGCTCGTTGCCGAAGATGGACTCGGGCACGACGGAAACGCCGGAGCGCGCGCGGGGAGAGTCGCTGCCGCGGGCTGCGGGTCGCGTGGACTGGTAGCGGCCGGCGCCGGCCGCCGCGGTCGCTGCGGCGCCCTGCTGCGCGAGGCGGGCCGCGGCGGCCTCGAGTGCGTCCACGTCGAGGGGTGCGGGCGCGGCTTCGGCCGGGGCCTCGCCGCCGTCTTCGTCGTAGTGCCCGTCGCGCAGCGCGATGAACATCGCTTTGTGCTGCTCGCGCATCATGTGCTTGACGCGCGCCTGGTAGTCCTCGGCGCCGACCAGCTCCGCGTAGGAGGTCTTGCGCGAGGCCACGATGCGACCGCCATCCGCGAAGAGGTGGGTGATCACGTGCGGACGGCGCACCCCCGAGTCCTCGGTCTGGATGTGGTAGAGCCTGCCGTGGTGCCGAACGTTGGTGTTGTAACCGAGCAGCGGCGACGCCATCGTCCACTCAGCGTATCGGAACGGTGCGGGACGAGCGAGCTTTCGCTCTTGCCGCGCCCGCGCCGAAAAGGCATCAGCAGGCATGGCTTCTGCCCGCGGTGAGACCTCCTCGCCCAAGACGTCGGTCCGGCCCCTGCTCTTTCGCGCCGGGGCCCGCTACACCTGCTTTGGCGACGGCCTCTGCTGCCACGACATTCACGGGCTAGGGCCCATCACGAAGCGTGAGCTGGTGCAGATTCGGCGCCTCGACCGGCGCGGCGCTGGCTGGGACGAGGGCTTCGAAGACCACATGCTGTCGACGGCGGCGGACGGGGCCTGCCACTTCCTGCTTCCGAACCTCCTCTGCGACGTGCACGCGCGCTTCGGACCGGAGGCCAAGCCCGAAGGCTGCCGGCGCTTTCCTCTCGGGCTGACGGCCACGCCGGAAGGCGGCCGCGTCACCACCTTTCACCGCTGCACCTGCCGGACGCTCGGGGACCGGCCGGAGCTGACCGAACAAGACGTGCTCCCGGCGCTCCAGGACCGGCGCGGCCGGCCGAAGGCGGACCGGCGCGTCAAGAAGGTGCAGCTCCGCCGGAAGGGCAAGCGCGTGGCCTTCGCCGAGTGGCGCGCCCTCGAAGCCCCGCTCCTCGAGGCGCTTCAGACCGGCGTCGCGCCGGAGCCGCTCCTTGGCGCCGAGCCCTTTCCGCGGCTCACCAAGCTCCACTGGGAGGCCTTCGCCGAGGATCTTCTCGACGAGCGCGACGCCACGGCCTTCGGCGTCGCGGCGGCGTTCTTCGCGGAAGCCGTGCGCCTCTGCTTGGCGCCGGCGGAGCGCTCGCGCTGGCCCCGGCGGCCCTGGGCCGACTCCTATGCGCGCGCCGAAGCCCGGAGCCCGGACGCCCGGGCGCCGAACGCCATGCTCGCGGATTGGGTGGCCGACGAGATCTGGTCGCTCTCCTGGGCCGAGGTCACGAGCTTCGACGTGAAGCGGGCGGAGCTCGCCACACGCCTCGCGCTCGCTCGGCGCATCTACGAGGGCATCGAGGCCAAGGGCACGCGGCCGGACCGCGCCATGGCCGAGGCGATCATGATCGTCGAGCTCATCGGTGAGTCGGAACACTGGACCGATCTTCTCCCGCGCATGCGTCCGCCCAAGGAGGCCGAGGCCGACGGTACGAAGGCGAAGAAGGCGAAGAAGGCGAAGAAGGCGGCCGCCAAGAAGTCGGCCGCCAAGAAGTCGGCCTCCAAGAAGGCAAGGGAACCGGGCTCGGAGACGTCCGGAGCGAAGACGTCCTCCCCCAAGAAGAAGTCGTCCCGCAAGAAGAAGCGCCGGAAGGCGGACGGGGGCCAGCCGGCTTCGGTCGCATGAGCGCGCTTCGGGTCATCGCCACGAGGGATCCGGCCGATCTGCCGCGCTGCCACGCCGTGCGTCGCGAGGTCTTCGTGCAGGAGCAGGGCGTGACCGACCGCGAAGAGATCGACGGACGCGACGGGGACGCGACGCACTTTCTCGCGCTCCGAGGCGACACCGTCGTAGGCACGGCCCGGCTGCGCGTCACGGAGGACGGCGTCGCCAAGGCCGAGCGCGTGGCCGTGCGCGCCCCCGAGCGCCGAAAGGGAACGGGCGCGGCGCTCATGCGCGCGCTGCAGGAGGAGGCCCGGAGGGCCGGACACGGGTCCGTGGTGCTCGGCGCCCAGCTCTCCGCCGTGCCGTTCTACGCCCGGCTTGGCTACGAGGTCTTCGGCGAGCCCTTCGAAGACGCGCGCATCCCGCACCGCTGGATGCGCCTCGAGCTCCCGTCCCCCTAAGCCCGAAGGGGACGGACCCGACAAACGGAACTAACGCGGCAAATAGCCGAGTAAATTCGTGGGCGTTAGTTCCGTTAGTCGGGTCCGTCCCCCCCGAGCCTCGGGTGGTGTCCGGCCCACCGGTCGCCCGGCATCGTCCGTCTGTGGATGTGCTGTTCCGCTCCGTTGCCCAGAACGCAGCCCACAACGCCGTCGGTGTGCTTATGACCGGGATGGGAGACGATGGTGCGCTCGGACTTGCCGAAATGCGCCAAGCGGGC
>JBCCAW010000477.1:0-4809 GCA_039814655.1 Myxococcota bacterium
GATCAACACGGGCCTCGGCACGATCTTCTGCGACCTCTTCACCGAGGACACGCCCAAGACCGTGGCGCACTTCGTCGGACTCGCGCGCGCGGCAAGCGTCCCTGGTGGGACGCGCGGCACGGGCAGTGGCGCACGGCGCCGGCCTACAACCGGACCACCTTTCACCGGGTCATCCCCGACTACCTGGTCCAGGGCGGCGACTACCTCGGCGACGGCACGGGCACCATCGGCGTCACCATCCCCGACGAACCGCACCCGCGCCTCACGCACGACCGGGCCGGCCTGCTCTGCATGGCGAGCATGGAGGTCGACGAGAACGGCGCCCAGTGGTTCATCACCGACGGGGCCGCGCCGGAGCTCGACGACGACACGCGCTACACGATCTTCGGCCGCTGCCAGCAGGAGGACATCGTCCGGCGCATCGCCCGGGTCCCCCAGGGCGAAGGGAACCGGCCGCTGACCGACGTGCTCCTCGCCAACGTGCGCATCCGGCGGGTCCGCGGCGGCGCCGATGCGGCGCGGCCGACGCCCCCGCAGGCTCCGGAAGGCTACGACCCGGAGCGCCTGCGCGAGGCATCGCCGGGACCGTCCGAGCTCTACCCGTCGGACCGTCCGAGGAGCATCGAGGAGTCGCCGCTCTTCCCGCGCCGCCCCGGCGCCGGCGACGCGACCGGCGGCAAATGAGCCCCGGCGCCCGTTGCGCGGACCGGCGCGCTCCGCGCTAAGGTGACGCCATGAGCGACGACGCTGGAGCGCGAGGTACCGAGCCGCCCGAGCCCCCCCAGGGCCCGGCGCCCGGCGCCGCGCCGCCGCGGCGGGATCGCACCGGTCCGCCACACGGGGAGGACTCCGGGGCCTTCGTCGGCGCGGACATGCCCGGCGCTTTTTCCGGAGAAGGTGACGACGAACCGGCGCCGCAGGAACGGCGCCGGCGCCTCGAGGGCCTCTTGCGCGAGGCCGTGCGCAAGGCCGTCGAGAAGGGCGTCGAGGCCGGCGTCGGGACGCTGAACAAGGCGGACAAGACCTTCCGCGACGTCGTCGACGACGTGCCCCTCCCCAAGGAGCTCGTCGGCTATCTCTTCAGCTCCATCGACGACACGAAGAACGCCGTCGTGCGTGGCGTGGCCGGCGAGGTGCGCGACTTCCTCGACGCCACGGACGTGGCCGGGGAGCTCCAGCGGGCGCTCACGAGCCTCTCCTTCGAGATCAAGACCGAGGTGCGCTTCATCCCCAACGACGCCGGCGGCGTGAAGCCCCAGGTGCGCGCGCGCGCCGTGCCCAAGCGCGCCCCCGGCGCGGGCACGCCCCAACACGAACCGCCCGCCGAAGGCTGACCCGCGAAGGCGCCCGCCACGGCGCCACTCCAGCCCGTGCTATCCCCCTCCATGACCCGGGTCCTGCTCGTCTCCAAGCCCGTGGAGGCGCCGTGGAACGACAGCAGCAAGAACCTCGTGCGCGATCTCGCCGGTGCGCTCCCGGGGGAGGGCGTCGAGCCGACGGTGCTCGTCCGTCAGGGCGGCGTGGGCCCTGCGGGCGTGCGCGCGCTCGCGGCGTACCCGGCGGAGCGACCGGCGCTCCCGGCCGTCGCCGCCCAGGGCATGGCCTTTGCGCGCCTGCTGCGTCAGGGCGCGCGCGGCCGCATCGCGCCGGAGCGCGGGGCCGGCGAGGCAAGATCGGACCTCTGGCATTTTTTCTTCGCGCCGAACCCGCGAGGCAGCGGCGCCGCGCGGACCCTCGCGCGCGCAGCCGGGCGCCCGACGGTGCAGACCGTATGCAGCGAGCCTCCGCCCGGTGATCCGCGCCCCTGGCTCTTTGCGGACCGCGTGGTGGTGCTGAGCGAGCGCGTGGCCCATCGGCTGCTTCGGGCCGGCGTGGCCGCAGAGCGCCTCGTGCGCATCCCCCCACCGGTCCCGGACCTCGCTCCGCTCAGCCCGGACGCTCGCAGCGAAGCACGGGCGCACTTCCAGCTTCCGGCCGCCGCGCCGCTCGTCGTCTATCCCGGCGACCTCGAGTTCGGCCGGGGCGCCTACCGGGTGCTGGAGGCCTTCGCGCGCGCGGACGTGCGCGATGCGCAGCTCGTGATGGCCTGCCGCGCGAAGACGGCGCGCGCGCGGGACGCCGAGCGGGAGCTACGGCAGCGGGCCCAGGACCTGGCGCCGGGCCGGGTGCAATGGGTGGGGGAGACGCGGCGCATTCTCGCGCTCCTCGGCACCGCCGACGTCGTCGCGCTGCCGACGGAGACCCTCTACGCGAAAATGGACTACCCCCTCGCCGTGCTGGAAGCGATGCGTATGGCGCGCGCGGTCATCGTGGCCGCGGATACGGCCGCCGCCGAGCTCGAGGGCGGTCATCCGGACGGGCCGGCCCTCGAGGTCTCGGCGGCAGAGGTCGACGACCTCGCCGGACGCTTGGGCCGGCTCCTCGGCGACCCCTCGGCGCGCGCTCGGCTCGGGGCCCGCGCCCGGCAGCGGAGCGAGGCGTTCCTGCCCGCGCGCATCGCCGCGGCGCACGCCGCGCTCTACCGGGAGATGCTCTCGTGACCGAGGACCAATCCGTCCGCGACGCCTACTACGACACGTTCAGCGCGCGCTACGACGATCCCCGCGGCGCCGGCTATCACCGGCTCGTCGACGATCTGGAGCTGGCCACGCTGGCCCCGCTCGCCGTGGGTCGCCGGTGTCTCGAGGTGGGCTGCGGGACCGGCCTGCTGCTCGCGCGCCTGGCGGAGGAGGCCGCGGAGGCCGTGGGCGTCGACCCGAGCCCGGGCATGCGTGCGCGCGCCCTGGAACGCGGCCTCGACGCGCGCCCGGGCACGGCCACGGCGCTGCCCTTCGAGGACGGCCGCTTCGAGCTTGTCTACAGCATGAAGGTGCTCGCCCACGTTCCCGAGCTCGGGGCCGCGCTCGAGGAGATGGCGCGGGTCACCGCGCCCGGCGGGTGCGTGGCCTTCGAGCTCTACAACCCGCTGAGCCTCCGCTATCTGGCCAAGCGCCTGGCGGGCCCCGGAGTCATCGGCGAGGAGCAGGGCCGGCGCGTGACGGAGGCGGACATCTTCACGCGCTGGGATGCGCCATGGGTGCTGCCGCGGGTGCTGCCCGCGGGCCTCACGCTCGAAGCCGTTCACGGCGTCCGCGTGCTCACGCCGGCGGCCTTCGTGCACCGGCTCCCCGCGGTAGGTCCGCTGCTGCGCCGGGCGGAGCATCGCGCGCGCCGATCGCCGCTGCGCTGGTTCGGTGGCTTTCTCGTGGGCGTGGCGCGCAAGGCGCGCTGACCGTTGGTGCGTCGCGCAGGCGGCCCGAGCGCCGGTCGACGCGGCACGCGACGCGGCACCCTTCGCGGCACCCTTCGCGGCACCCTTCGCGGCACCCTTCGCGGCACCCTTCGCGGCACCCTTCGCAAAGGGGGAGGGAGCCTGGACCGGTCTTGCGACGTCCCTGGGGGACGGCTACACCCCCATCGATGAGCGCCTCGTCCATGGCCCTCGACCGGCTCCGCCGTCAGGCCGAAAGCGCCCTCGAAGCCGAGGGGCGCCACGTTGAGGCGGAGACGCTGCTCGACCGGCTCCTGGAGCGAGCGCCCAAGGGCTCGGAGCATGCGCTCTTCGCGCACCGCCACCTCGCCGAGCTGCGCCTCAAGCGGCACCCCTGGCGCGCCGCGCTGCACCTGCGCGAGGTCGCGCGAGCGCATCCCAACGACGACGTGCCCCATGCCTTGATGGGGCTCTGCCAGGCGCTGCTCGGCAACTACGTCTCCGCGGTCGAGGCCTACCGGCGAGCGCTGGCCATCGCGCCGAAGACCCCTTGGTACCACCACAACCTCGGCCACCTCCTCGACGTGGCCCTGGACCGGCACGGCGAGGCCGTTCGCCACCTGCGACAGGCCTACGACCTCGAGCCGGAGCACGACGAAATCACCGCCTCCTTTGCCCACGCGCTGGCCCGCCACGCCGTGGAGGGCGGACCCGCGGCGGCGCTCGACGAGGCGCTCCGCTTCGCCCGGGAAGCGCTTGCGCTGGCGCCGGAGAGCCGTGACCACGCCCGCCTCGTGGCGTGGATCGAGCGCGGCGCCCCGCCGGAAGGCGACGTGACCACGGAGCCTCCGGAGCACGTGGCCGCCGCCGAGGCCGAGGACCCGGTGGTCGAGATCTTCGAGCGCGAGATGCGCGGCTTGGGCTACTCCGAGCGGCAGCTCGAGCACGCCGTGTCGCTCTGGGACGACTATCGACGCGGCCGCGCGCTCCGCATACGCAAGCCCCAGATCTACGCGGCGGCCATCGAGTACGCGATGGCGCGGCTCGTCGGGCGCCGCGGCAGCACGCAGGCCGCCATCGCGCGCCGCTACGGCGTGGCCGCGACGTCGCTCTCGAGCCGCTACGGGGAGATCCGCGCCGCGCTGGCGCTCCGGCCCGGCGACCCGCGCTACGGGGCCTTTCGTTAGGCCGTCGCGGCTCGGCCCGTCCCGCGCCGCCAGCGAGGCGGTCCCGTTTTTTCGACGCGCCTTTGCAAGACGCGGTACGCGAAGCCATGCCTACTGCGCCCGCGCCCATGGGGGGCCTCCCCACGCTCGGCCGTGCGCTCTTGCGGCTCGCGCTCAGCGGCGCTTCCGGGCGCCTGCACGTATGGGGGAGCGCCCCGGGTCGCCTCGCTCTTTGCTCCGGACGGCTCCTCTACGTGGAGAGCGCCGGGCTCTCCCTCGGGGGCCACGTCGCGCGCGTGGCGCCCCGGGCGCTGGCGCCGGCGCTGCGTGGGGCGCGCCGGAGGCCGGGCCGCGCCGGTGTCGCGCTGCGCGCGGCCGGGGTCCCGGAGGCGC